>MHEF01000155.1:16681-30374 GCA_001805125.1 Nitrospirae bacterium RBG_13_39_12 | reverse complement strand
GATATAGTAATAGGCCAGGTGTATGTCCCGGGCTGGGCGTCTTCGGACAGTATAAACGTGTAGCTTAATTCAACCATCAGCGGGTCTCTGCCATTATAGGGCTGGGCGATCCAGCCGCCCTTTGAGCTAATCTGGGCATCTTCCCCGAGTCCTTTTACAACAACCTCTTTAAAAGGTCCGCCTAACCCTTCGAAAACCACCATATAACCAGCAAGATTATTGTTCTGGATTACAACGTGAGCACCTAAAGGGATGTCAACGTATCCGCGAAGAATGTCAGCTTGGGTTATAATCAGTTCCGAAGTCTGGTATACGACTTTCATGGCAGTATGAAGTTGTACTTCTTCAGCAAATTTGCTTGTATTCTTTAAATTAGAGTCCTTCTGCTGGGACTCGGCATAAATGGTATTGGACAATGGAGCCAGTGATAAAACTGCTACCAGAGCAGCTGTCAGGAGTTTGTTCTGGAGGTTAAGTCCGTATGAAAGCTGGTTAGGTTGAATATAGCCAGCTTCAACAAGTACGTCTCCGATGTTTTTCCTTGAAAACTGCTGTCTGATAAGTGAGTCTTCAAGTTGTTCCCGGGTGATATAGCCTGTGGCTACCAATATTTCCCCGAGTCTGAGTTTCCCCGGTGCAGGTGTTTTTGCATCCTGATGCTGTTGGAATTTTAGTACGGCATCAAGTTCGTTTGTGGTAATTGAACCGAACCTGACCAGAATCTCTCCGATCTTTTCGCCGGTTTTTTGCTGTTCCTGCAATGCAAGTTCTAACTGTTCTGGAGTTATGCGTTTAGCTTTGAGCAGAAGGTTGCCCAGAGTTTGCCGGACTCCTGCTGCAACCTTAACTGCGTCTTCAAGGGAAGCTAACTCACTGCTTACGGAAAGGGCAGCTCTGAGATCCCGGGAATCAAGCACTCCCATCCGGACAAGTATTTCACCAAGTATTTTATTTGTGCGTAACTGCTCATCTAAGGCGCGCTCGATGTCATGACGCGAAACAAACTCACCGTCAACCAATATTTGCCCAAGCAGGCGCTTGATTAGTCTTATTCCTTGACGACAGCACTTTACATTTAAGTTGTTCATAAACTCCTCTTACTTATAATTGTAGCAATTTCTCTGCCAGGTTAACAATAATACATTGATTAATAATCATGGGACTGAAATATGGTATTTTCTAATAAAACCAATTAAAACAAATAGTTAAGACAGCAGATATATCGCTTTAGCTATAAAGAAAAAATAGATTTTCATAAATTATATTTATTAATGACATTTTACGGCAATTTAGATTGTAGTTCCGGGTTACCAAAAGCGACTAATTGTCTTATGATGTGAGTTTATTTCCATACTTTATGTAACTATATTCATAATTGTAGTAGTCTTTAAAAATCACACTTGTTTAACCCGAAAAATTCGATTAACGGCAGGCATGTGTGCAGCAAAAGCTCTTGAATTCTCCTCAGCGAGTCTATCGCCTGAAGTTCCACTGTTGTGTCAAATACTTTTGAGCTTCAAGCTCTTTTGCGAGAGAAACTTCTTCACCTGATGGAGACGAAGGAATCAACCATGTATTAAAAGTCTCCTCAAATGAAATCCTGACGATTTTTTTAAAAGAATCCGGGTTGAGATCAGGGAACAAATCTTTTAAACCAATAAATGGCTTTTCAATAATGTTTTCAGATTCAAGCCCGAATACCTTCACTATCTCACTTTCGTCTATGCAGTACGGGATAGAACCCTGCTGGAGCAGACCGTCAGTCCAGCGCTTTTGTGCAGAGCCGACAACCTTCCTGCTGTTTATGGTTATCTCACCAAATGATGTTGTTTGAAAACAAATGGAACTTCTCGAAAGAGGGGTTTTTCTCCTCATTTTTGTTTCAGGGGACAGTCCGATTTTTAACAGTGCATTACTTAAAGCCCTGCTGATTTTTCTATAACTGTCAAGCAGTCCTTTTGAAAATAGTCTGTTTGCTGTCTTTACAGAGAAACTGTATGTGAGCTCGTAGTTGTGCAGGACTGCGCGGCCACCTGTCAGCCGTCTTACAATCGGGAAATTATTTTTATTGCAATATTTAATATCAACATCACTTATTTTCTGAAAGCACCCTATGGTTACAGACGGAATATTCCATCCGTAGAGTCTTAATGTTGGAGGCACACTGTCTTTTCTCACAGAAGTTGCTATAGCCTCATCCAGAGCCATGTTATATGATGCGCTGCTAAGACCTGTATCAATGAAACGCCAGGAATCAGTCATAAGAAACCATAAAGCAAGTGATTTTCATAAAGCAATTATGCTGTATGTCTAATATAAAAATACAGTATTTAAGTTGCATTATTTGGGTGAATGGGTATTGAATAGCATGGCTCATAGCGAATAGTACTTAACATCCAGTATCTAATATCTGTTATCTGGTATCCAGTTCTGACTTCTGACTTTGTTTACTGTGTTTAGTGTCTGTTTTTCAGACTCTGGTATAGTTGACTCCTTTTTCAATCCCTTCTATCCTGAAAAGTGCATCGCCGTTAATTAACTGGTTGAGTTTCTCAGTGTTTATATGATTATAAAAAACTGGTTTTACAAATGTCCTGTCATCTATATTCCCTAAAAGATTACCCCTTAATTTTGCGTCCTTAAGAATAATGCTGGTTATCCGGAGTGGTTTATAAAGTCTGATGTATGTATTCACCCCTACACTATCCGGATTAATCTTTCGAAATAGATCAAGGCACCATGACAATTTGTCTTCATCTTCATAAGGGAAACCTGTAAGGAAATCTACAGCTACTTTCAGTCCGGATGATTTTGCGCTCGATACAAAATTTTCTACGATGGACCAGTAATCAGGACTTTTTTGCCAGGAATCTACAGTTAGCGTTACGAGGTAAACACCGGTATCTTTCAACAATATGAACAGCTTTTTGTTGAAATTGCCGGGTTTCATGTATACAGCCCATTTAATATTCATCCCGGAATTTTTCAATGCAGTACATAAATCAATAGAATATTCGAGGTTCTCATTGAGCTCAGAGTCGCAAAGATGGAAGTGGTTGTATCCGATATCAACAAAACGTTTTATCTCTGACATAACGTTTTCAACACCTTTGAAAGATACTTTTGAATTTGCTTCGATGCAATATATACAAGAAGAGCTGCAACCTTTGTGGGTCTCAAAACCGGCTATGCCTCCGGCGTCAAAATATTTTTTATAGTATGTAGTAGTAGCTGGTTTCCGGTTACATGAAACACAGTCTCTGCAGTTTCCCTTGAAAATCTTTTTTTTGCTCTCAGGGTTTTGGAATTTATTCAAAAACCATTGAATCTCGCTTTCAGCAGGCCCTGCTATCGCAAAATCGGCGTTCAGATATTCAAGTATTCCTTCAGGGTTTGTGGAAACACCTGTTCCGCCTATAATAACTTTAAGCCCGTGTTTTGACTTCACATGATTAACAATATCTTTTATATCGTCGAGAAAAAATTCGTTGGTATGATAAAGAACAGTGTCTACATTTCTTACTGTTAGTCCTACTAAATCAGGCTTGAACGATATTACGGAATCATCTATGTCTTTATATAAATCTTTGGAAAAACATAAGTCAATGATTTCAGATTTATGCCCTTTTTTTTCAAGACAGGCAGCTACATACTCGAGTCCTATCGGAGGAACAGGCGGAGAAAGGTATCTGTTCGGATTTACAAGAAGAACCTTATAAGGCATAGAGTGTCAGGTTATATCTGCTTTTGAAAATACTATTTCGTCCCTGAAGGATTTTATCAGGTATATTGCCTTCCTTATATTCTTGTCCAGAACGTCGACCACAGCAGCATCGAGACCGGCACCTGCCATGTAAACAAGGAGTGTTGCCTCGAGAAATTTCCTTGATGCCTTTGGCAGACCAGCAGAGACATTTGAGATCCAAAGGATTGTATTTACAGGTGGTTCTATGAATTCTTTAAGCACCCTGATACATTCGTAGGAATTTGAAAGGTGTTTCTGTCCTGAGCCCCTGCTTATGTGTACTATTGAAGGGTCTGCGAACAGCCTCTGGTTGGGGATGTCTGATTCATTAGCTATCTCGAGAAGTCCATCCAGTATCTGGAGTTTTGTTTCCAGGGATGTTGGAATAGTCCCCCCCTTCAGAGCCCTCATTACCAGCGAGGCACCACTGCCTGACACCAGCGAGAGCAGAGCCTCATAGTCTTCAGGTTCTGTCTCTGAGATAAAGTTAATAAGAGGAGGTTTCTTGCAAAACGTCATGGATTTTTTAATGGCCTGGACATTTCTTGAGTCAAGAGATACCCCGATATCTGCTGTATCGGACATAACCTTTGTTACCCATGGCAGAGTTTCTTCATCACCAACACCGTCCAGGGAACATTGTAAATTGACAACCTCTGCACCTGATTCCTTGAGCTTTTTTATAAGCTCAGCCAGAGTCTTTTTATCCCTGTTGTTTACTGCATCCATGTAAGTCTTGTTTCTTGTGTTAAGATTTTCTGCGATAACAATCATTTCGTTCCTCCCGGGTTAAAAATCTTTGTCTTAACGTTAATGATAAATGAGTTTGTATTTATGGTGTTTATAAATTATAGCATTTAATAAGACTTGAAGAAATAAACCATTTTAATTCTTTACACCTATCTCTAACATCCTTTTCTTAATATCCTTAATCCTATCCCTTATCTTTGCAGCGCGCTCGAACTCAAGTTTCTTTGCAGCCTCTTTCATCTCAGACTCAAGCCTCTTTAATGTTTCGTCGTCATATCCGTAACCGGACGTTTCCTCTGCTGCGGCAGGAACTGTCCAGTAATCAGCCTCATATATGGAGCTAAGTATATCCTTGATGTTTGATTTTACAGTCTCAGGTGAAATATTCATTTTTTTATTATATTTCTCCTGAATCCTTCTTCTCCTGTCAGTCTCATTCATAGCCTTCTTCATTGAGCCGGTGATATTGTCTGCGTACAAAAATACTTCTCCGTTGATATTTCTTGCAGCACGACCTGCTGTCTGGATTAATGAACGCTCTGAACGGAGGAAGCCTTCTCTGTCAGCATCCAGTATTGCGACAAGTGATACCTCGGGAAGGTCAAGGCCTTCTCTCAGAAGATTGACGCCGATTAACACATCAAAATTCCCGAGCCTTAAGTCCCTTATTATTTCAACCCTCTCAAGTGTGTCAATATCAGAATGCAAATACCTTGCCTTTATCCCCAGGTCAGTGTAGTAGTCTGTCAAATCCTCCGCCATTTTCTTTGTAAGTGTGGTTACAAGCACCCTCTCTCTCTTTTCAGAGCGGGTTCTTATCTCACTTAAGAGATTATCTACCTGTCCTGAAACAGGTCTTAAAATCATCTCAGGATCTATAAGACCGGTTGGCCTGATTATCTGTTCTGCGACATGCCCCCTGGATTTTTCGAGCTCGTAAGGCCCCGGAGTTGCGGATACATATATTACATGGTTAACCCTGTTCTCAAATTCAGTGAATTTAAGCGGCCTGTTATCCAGTGCAGAAGGCAATCTGAAGCCATAGTTTACAAGAGTTTGTTTTCTTGAGCGGTCGCCCTCATACATTCCGCCAATCTGTGGAATGGTGGCATGAGATTCATCAACAACTATAAGGAAATCGTCTCTAAAATAATCTATCAGTGTGTAAGGAGGCTCTCCGGCAGCCCTCCCGCTGAGATGGCGCGAATAGTTTTCTATACCGTGACAGTATCCGAATTCTGTCAGCATTTCAAGGTCGAATCTTGTCCTTTGTTCAATCCTTTTTGCCTCAAGTGTTTTCCCATCTTTTAAGAGGTACTCAATCCTTTCCTCCATCTCTTTTTCTATATCTTTCAACGCTGGCTCAAGCTTTTCCTTTGGTGTTATCCAGTGGCTATTCGGGAAAAGCGCAATTTTATCGAGTTTTCTTATTCTCTCACCTGTGAGGGGGTCAAATTCATTGAGTGAGTCAATATCGTCTCCAAAGAATTCAATGCGGATTCCTTTATCAAATGAGAAGGACGGGTATATTTCCACTATATCTCCTCTTACTCTGAAAGTCCCTCTTTTAAATTCCTTGTCTGAACGTGCATACTGCAATTCAATAAATTTTCTTAGGATGTCGTCGCGCCTGGTATGCATTCCCTCTTCAATGACCAGATGCATGTCCATGTAGTCCTGCGGAGAGCCTATACCGTAAATACAGGATACAGATGCAACAATGATTGTGTCGTGTCTTTCAAGTACTGCCCTGGTTGCAGAATGCCTCATTCTGTCTATATCGTCATTAATAAGTGCGTCTTTCTCTATGTATGTGTCAGTTGTAGGGATATAAGCCTCAGGCTGGTAATAGTCGTAGTAGCTGACAAAAAACTCAACAGCATTATCCGGAAAGAGTTCTTTAAATTCTCCGTAGAGTTGGGCTGCAAGAGTCTTGTTATGAGCAATCACAAGGGTTGGCTTGTTAATATTTGCGATCACATTCGCAATTGTGAATGTCTTTCCGGACCCTGTAACGCCCAAAAGAACCTGGTGTTCAATCCTGTTTTCAATGCCTCTTGTAAGCTCATTTATTGCATTTGGCTGATCACCCTTTGGAGTAAAAGAGGTAATAAGCTTGAATTTATCCATACTAATATATTAAACGATTTTTATACTTTACTGGGCGGATATGGTATTTGAGCGGATTTTTTCCGATAGTCAGACTCACCTTCATACACCCTTGGCAAGGGTGTATAGGAGAGGGGTAAGGCAAAAACCCGTAGTCCACCAATATTAACCCGAAAGATGCATTTAGATTTTAAAGCTGGTAGGCACATATGCATCTCTCCTCAGCGAGTCGCCGGGGCGAAAGCGAAAATGTTGTATCCTCCCAGTGCATGCAAATTATTATGATTTTAAAGGACATATTTCACAGAGAGGTTCTCTCCTTTTGCAAAATGTCTTTCCAACTCTTACGATAAGGGCATGATATTCATTAAAAAGCCTTGCATCTCTTTTCAGAGAGGAGATAAAAAGCTCCTGAAATATTTCATATGGCTTATCGTGTTCCATGATGCCATGTCTTGATAGGACTCTTTTTGTATATGCATCGACAACAAAGACAGGCTTTTCAAGGGCATAAAGGAGGATTGAATCTGCTGTCTCAGGACCTACACCATTGATGCTTAGGAGTTTTTCTCTCAGCGAATTTGTATCCTCTTTTTTCATCTTGCTCATGCTTCCTCGATATTCGTTCATCAGGAATTTGATAAAAGACTTGAGCCTCTTAGCCTTAACGTTGAAATATCCAGCTGGTTTGATTAACAATGCAAGCCTGCTTATTGGCATCTTATGAATTGCTTTTGGATTTAATGCTTTCTCTTTTTTTAAGTTATTTATTGCCTTCTCCACGTTCCCCCAGTTTGTATTCTGTGTGAGAATCGCACCCACAGCAATCTCAAATGGGGTATCACCAGGCCACCAGTACTGGGGACCAAAGAACTGATATAACGTGTGGTAAATTTTAAGTAAATTGTTCATATTTCGTTCAATACTGATAAAAGAGTGTAAAATTCTGTTGCGTGTTATTGCGAGCGAGTCCGATAGAAAATCGGGGGAGCGTGCCAATCTATCCGGGATTGATTCGGCTTCGCCCTGCAACCGTTACGTTCCCCGCAATGACAGAATAATAATTGCGTTCGTATGAATATTTTACACGAATCTATTACCTGACTTGTCTATAGGCAGGGAAATTGCCTATAATAGCAACAAAATTAATGGGAACTATGGAGGAGTCATGCTGATTAAAGGCAGGGTCTGGAGATTCGGGAATGATATAGACACAGATATAATTATTCCTGCGAGGTACCTTAATACATCTGATCCGGAAGAACTGGCAAAGCATCTGATGGAAGACTTTGACAAGAATTTTGCGAGTAAGGTAAAGACAGGTGACATCATTGTCGCAGGAAAGAATTTCGGCTGCGGATCCTCGAGAGAGCATGCACCTATTTCGATAAAGACAGCAGGCATCCATGCTGTCATAGCAAAGAGTTTCGCAAGGATTTTCTATCGTAATTCATTTAATATAGGACTCCCGATTTTTGAATCTGTAGAAGCATCTGAGAAGATTAAAGAGGGTGATGAAATAGAGATTGATGCAGACAGGGGCATAATAAGCAATCTGTCAACTCAGGAGAAATATGAATCCAATCCAATTCCTCCATTCATGCAGCAGCTTATTAATGCAGGTGGATTGATTGAGTGGACGAAACAAAAACTAGGGACTAAACGCTAAGCACTGGAAAACTAAGAATTCAGGAGAATAGCTTATGAAATCTTATAATATAGCAGTAATCCCAGGAGATGGTACAGGGCCGGAGGTGATAGGCGAAGGCATCAAGGTTTTAGATTCTGTTTCCAGAAAGTTTGGATTCAAACTTGATTTCAGTTATTACGATTTTGGAGGCAGCAGATATTTAAAGACAGGTGAGACCCTCCCAGACAGTGCAATCGAAGAACTGAAAAAATATAATGCAATATATCTCGGTGCAATTGGACATCCCGACGTAAAGGCGGGGATACTCGAGAGGGGAATTCTCCTGAGGTTGAGGTTTGAGCTTGACCAGTATATTAATTTAAGACCTGTTAAGTTATATCCCGGGATTGATTGTCCGTTAAAAAATAAAAAACCTGAGGATATAGATTTTATTGTTGTTAGAGAAAATACAGAGGGGCTATATGCAGGAGCTGGAGGGGTGTTAAAAAAAGGCACGCCTGATGAGGTTGCGATACAGGAGTCGATTAATACGAGAAAGGGTGTTGAGAGGTGTATACGGTTTGCCTTTGAATACTGTAAGAGAAGAAATAAGAGAAATAAACTTACACTCTGTGGTAAGACAAATGTTCTTACATTTGCATTTGACCTCTGGGAAAGAACATTTTATGAAATTGCAAAAGAGTATCCCGGTATAAAGACTGACTATGCGCATGTTGATGCTGTTACGATGTGGTTTGTAAAGAATCCCGAATGGTTTGATGTTATTGTGACTGACAATATGTTTGGAGATATCATTACTGATCTGGGAGCGATGATACAGGGTGGTATGGGTATTGCAGCAGGAGGAAATATTAACCCCCATGGTGTATCTATGTTTGAGCCTATCGGGGGTTCTGCGCCGAAATATACCGGCAAAAATGTGGTTAACCCACTGGCTGCAATTTGTGCCGGCGGTATGATGCTCGAGCATATAGGTGAGAATAAAGCAGCCCAGCTTATAGAAAAAGCTGTTATGGAGGTTACAGGTAAACATATCAAAAGTCTTGCTGCTGGTCAGATGGGTTACAGCACAAGTGAGGTTGGTGACCTTGTCGCAAAGCTTGTTACCGAACTGGGATAGACTTCATTGACAAAAAGTTAAGTTATTTGATATAAAAAACATCTACTCTTATTTAGCTCGTTATTCCGCTTGGGGCGGAAAGGGGCTTCATAAAAGTTCTAACTTCAAAACAATTTACTCCTGGGTAGCTCAGCCGGCAGAGCGGGTGGCTGTTAACCACTTGGTCGGGGGTTCGAATCCCTCCCCAGGAGCCAGTTTCCTGCCATCGTTAATTTGCTCTATTTACGTTTATATCATACGGCAAATTGTTTTTTCATAAGGAATTGTACCCGATAAAGTTAGCGCCTTTTTTAAAAAAAATGCAGATAAATCAATATAATATATTCTGGCATGTCCGTTACTTATAAAAACGATAATAAAGCTGTGTTTAATATTTTTTGTAATAAAAGAAACAATATAGATGTTAGGAGGTGTACGAATGAAAATCTACGTACCGGGTATCATGCTGTTGATTTTTGTATATGGTTGTCAAAACTCCGGTATGACGCAGCAAAAAAGAGGGCTAATGGGAAATATATGAAACTTTTCATAAGAAAGTAAATATCAAATGAAACTTGATATAATTAAACATTATATCAATTGTAATCAATATGGTAGTTATTCCCTGAAACATGACAAATAATGAAAAATTGCTTTTATAGTATTCCCAGATTAATAGCAGTAATAATGCCATTTATATTCCTTGCTTTTCTTGCGGAGTTTTTTTCAATTAGTAATGTCGAAGCAAGTGAAAACTTTCCATATTACAACCTGTCTGTCTCTTTTGACATTAAAGATAATCTAATTAAGGGAATCTCAACCGTCACTCTTACAGAAGGCAAGGAGATGAGCATTTCTACAGGTATGCTTAAGATTATGTCCGTAAAGTTAAACGGGCAGCCTTTTGACCCTGAGATAAGAAACGGAGTTTTTCGTGTTGATGTTAAAGGCACTCTTGAAATAGCTTATGAAGGAGTTTTCAAGGAAGAAAATATAAAGGAAAACCCTGAGAATGCAGGTGTTGTTTCAAGGAATATTGTCAGTGAAGAGGGGATATATTTAGCAGGAGGGTGGTACCCTTCTATAGAAGGGATGGTATATTACAGCCTTAAGGCGGTCATTCCAGAAGGTCTTGTCGCAATCTCCGAGGCAGATGAAATTAATGTAAGAGAGACAGCGCTTGGCAATGAGTATTATTTTAACTTCCCTCATCCTGTGAATAATATAAACCTTGTAGCAGGTAAATACACCGAACTGAAGGAAACCTTTAATAATATTAATATCTGTGGTTATTTCTTTTCTGATGATGTCAAGCTTGCAAAAACATATATAGAGTTCACAAAGAAATACCTTAAGATGTATGAAGATCTTCTTGGTCCATATCCATTCAAGAGGTTCTCTGTCGTAGAAAACTTTCTCCCTACAGGTTATTCGATGCCAACTTTCACGCTCTTGGGACAGGAAGTAATAAAGCTACCATTTATCGTCAGGACATCACTCGGACACGAAATACTGCATCAGTGGTTCGGTAACTTCATTTATGTAGATTATGAAGTTGGCAACTGGTCAGAGGGTTTGACAACTTACCTTTCTGATTATCTCTATGAAGAACAGGAAGGGAGGGGGGGAGAGTACAGAAAAAAGATAATGGCAGATTATGAAAGTTATGTAACCCCTGAAAAAGAATTTCCCCTGAGGGATTTTACAGGAAGATTTGATTTTGCTTCAAAAGCTATTGGTTATGGAAAAGGAACAATGCTATTCCACATGCTGAAGAATCTGATAGGGGGTGATGCATTCTATGGTGCGTTAAGGGGACTCATAAAAGAAGAAGCATTTCAGGAGACATCGTGGGATGACATAAAAACGGCTTTTGAAAAATCCTCGGGCAGGAAACTTGATGGGTTTTTCGAACAGTGGCTTAACCGGAAAGGACTAATCTCAATAGAAATAAAAGACCCGAGAGTGACTGTTTTGAAAGGTATCCCGACGGTTTATTTCGAGATTCTGCAGGAAGAAGAACTTTATGAGTTCAATCTTCCTTTAAGGATAAACACAGGTAAAGATGAGATTAATGAAATGCTGCATATTAAGGATGAAAAAACAAAATTTGAAATCCCTGTAAAAGGGAACCCGTTGGAGTTGATTTTTGATGGTGATTACGACTTAATGAGAACGCTCTCTAAAGAAGAATATCCTCCTTTAATATCAAGACTTTTAGGAGATGAAAGAAGGCTTGTGGTTGTTCCTGAAAAAGGTGCAGAAAAATATGAGAGCTTAGTCGATGTTTTTAAAGGGGAAGGGTTTGTTATAAAAGGAGAAAAAGAGATTAAAGAAGAGGATATAATGACATCTTCCCTGCTTGTGTTGGGTTTTGACAGTCCAATCCTCAAAAGACTCTTCGGAAAAGTCGAAAATCCAGAACCAGGATTTGTACTTACTGTAAAGGAAAATCCACTAAACACATCTAAGGTCATAGCTGTCGCTTATGGTGACTCGGAGGAGGAAGTTGACCTTGTTTCAAAGAAGATATTCCACTATGGGAGATATTCTTTAGTGAGATTTGAGAAAGGCAAGAATACAGAAAAGGAATTACATGAAACCAAACGGGGAATAAGGGTGAGTTTGTTCGAACCAGTTTTGGTGATTCAACCTAAAGAAATAATTAAACTCGATGGAGAAATAGACAATATTATAAATAAGAATATTATTTATGTTGGAGAAATGCATGACAGTTATCAAGATCATAAAATACAGCTCAAGGTTATCATGGATATGTATGATGATGGCAGGAAGTTTGCAATAGGCATGGAGATGTTTCAGAGACCGTTCCAGAAAGTCATTAATGAGTACTTATCAGGTTCCATAGGTGAAAAAGATTTTTTGAAAAGGTCTGAATATTTCAAGAGATGGGAGTTTGATTACAATCTTTACAGGGAGATTGTCGAGTTTGCAAAAGCAAAGAATATACCGGTAATAGCTCTTAATCTGAGTTCAGAAATTATTGAAAAGGTTGCAGATGGGGGTCTCGATGCTTTAACTGATGAAGAAAGAAAAGATATCCCTGAAGATATGGATATGTCAGATAAGGATTACAGGAAAAGGCTTGAGAAGATATTCGAAGAACATGAGCACCTTGGAAGAAGAAACTTTGAGTACTTTTATCAATCCCAGATACTCTGGGATGAAACCATGGCTCACTCTATCGATGAAATTCTGAGGGAAAAACCGGAGTACCAGATAGTTGTTCTTGCAGGTGTGGGACATATTATGTACGGCTCGGGGATACCGAAGAGGACATACAGACTGAATTCAAAAGACTATATAACATTGGTGCCTGACAGCGGAACCTTTGACGATGATGTAGCAGACTTTGTGTTTTTCACTGAGAAAATAGTGCTGCCTCCTGCTCTGAAACTTGGTGTTATTCTCAAAGAAGCGGATGGAAGGATAAAGATCGAGGAAGTCAGGACAGGGAGTGTCGCCGAGAAGGCTGGACTGAAAGAAGGTGATATATTAATTTCTATGGATGACTGGAAAATAGATAAGATAGAAGACGCTAGGATCTTTCTTGTTGATAAGAAAGAGGGAGAAACTGTAAAGATAAAAATAGTGAGAAATAAGTTTTTGTTCGGTGAAAAAGAAATTGAAATTACTGCTACCTTCTAAATCTTGAATATATCCTGACCGGAAGATTCCATAATTGACAAATAAAACATTTCATGCTACTCCTTAGCTAAGGATGCACGATTGATATAAAGCAAAGGGGGTGTACATGAGTCTAATATCTGCATTTTTAAAAAATATCTTGACTCAGTGGCGTGGCTATGAATGGAACATGGGTCCTGGGATGATGGGCTGGGGATATGGATGGATCTGGTATATCGTGATGGTAGCTTTCTGGATAGCAGTGATTGCGGGGATTGTTTTTCTTGTTCAGAGAATGGCGAAGACGTCGGGTTCTGATAGCCGTAATGATATGCCGCAGGATTCTGCCATTGAGATTCTTAAGAAAAGGTATGCCCGGGGAGAGATAAACAAAGAGGAATTTGAAGAAAAAAAGAGAGACATTGAAGCATAAAAGGTTATTCGTTATTTAATTCTTTCTGTAATTAATTTTCATTTAAATATTTCTCCTGTTTCTTTATACCATAACAGAAGGTCGAGGTGTGGAAGCGGAATATTTATCCGTTTTGAAAACTCCATCATTATTTTCTCAATCTGCAGATATTTTGCCCTGCTTATAGATTCCGGAATTTCTGCTATTATTCCTAGATTGTTCAGATTTCTGAGTATATGCCTGTCAAGAATAGCAATTTTTTCCCCGAATCCTATGTTC
>MHEF01000155.1:0-16666 GCA_001805125.1 Nitrospirae bacterium RBG_13_39_12 | reverse complement strand
GCCTCTTTATAGCCAAGACCAGCTATATTCTGTACTAACCATTCCCGGCATTCGGAAATATCAGAAAACGAACTTATTAGTAGTTTTAAAGAAATTTTGCCATCATTCGTGAATTGTTTTCTTGCTTTTACAATATATAATGCCTTTTTATTCTTAAATCTGACACAGTTTAATCCCTGTTTAATTTGTTCGGCATCCCCTTTTAACAACAGGTCATGATCCCTTAGCTTTACCAAAGCATCCCAGCAGAACTTTGCTTTGGATTGGGGGGTAAGAATACAGAAGGCTAATTCAGTGAAAATTTCTTCATCGCTTTTTTTCAACCAGAGGTTTTTAAATTCTTTCAATCGAGAAAGGATGTCTATTTTTTTAATGCTGTATATATTTTTAATCTGTTTTATAACATTCTCATTTAACTCCATGACAAATAGTGTAACACAGGGTTCGGCTCATTATTCACAATCTCTTTGAATGTATTGAGATGTTGTCTACGGTTGTAATAGAGTATACTAAGTGTGAGGATTATCCTGTGACAAAAGAAATATTTAATAACTATTATTCTTTGGAAAATGGAGGGAATATATACAAGATTTCAGAAGATCTTAAAATTCAGGAAAGAAAG
Source organism: Nitrospirae bacterium RBG_13_39_12 (assembly GCA_001805125.1). Classification (GTDB taxonomy): domain Bacteria; phylum Nitrospirota; class Thermodesulfovibrionia; order Thermodesulfovibrionales; family SM23-35; genus RBG-13-39-12. Next base: position 16,044 of record MHEF01000155.1, on the reverse strand, counting down.
GTTATGGATTTCAGTGCTTCTGTAAATCCACTTGGTGTATCTAAAAAAGTGAAGGCAGAAATACGGAAACACCTGAAATATCTTCATAACTACCCTGACCCTGAGGCAAAAAGATTAAGAAAGCGGCTTGCACAATACCATACGATTAACCCTGAGACAATTCTCTGCGGAAACGGAAGCACAGAGCTGATTTATCTGTTAGCAAGGGCATTGAAACCCCAAAAAGTTTTGATGCCGGCACCAACATTTTCAGAATATGAAAGGGCTGTTCTAATAAACCAGAAATCAGAAGGTATAAGTCAGGATACAAAAGCAGAACTGAGTACTCAAATAGCTTATATGATGCTGGAAGAGGATAATGGTTTTGAAATAAACCCTGATAGATTTATAGATGCAATAAGAGGAAACGAGAACTCTGTCCATGGTAAAAAAACCGGGTTGAGCGGTAATCCTTGTGACATAGCTTTTCTCTGTAATCCCAATAATCCTACAGGCAGGTTGCTGAGAAGAGATGATGTTAGAAGGATCGGAGATGCAGCAAGAGAATCAGGTTGTTATCTGGTTGTTGACGAAGCGTTTATGGACTTTTGTGCTGATGAGTCAGTAATAAATGATACGGGGATAAACCCTTACCTTATTGTGCTTAGATCTATGGCAGGGTTCTATGCCCTTGCAGGTTTGAGGCTCGGATATGGTGTTTTCCCTGAGCAGCTCATCAGCAGGTTAAAGGAAAATAAAGAACCCTGGACTGTTAATAATTTGTCACAAAGGGCAGCGCTGGTTGCACTTAAAGATAAATTTTACAGGAATGAGACATTCAGATTGATAAAGGAAGAGAAACTATTTTTTGAAAAGAGTTTCAAAAATATAGGGATAAAATATTTTGATTCTGATGCCAATTTCTATTTGTTGATGATAAAAAACGCTGATGAAATATATGAGAAGTTGAAAAGAAAGGCCATACTTGTAAGAGACTGCAGGAATTTCAAAGGACTTGACAATAGATACTTAAGAGTTGCTGTGAAATCACACAGGGAAAACACAATCCTAATAAAAGAGCTTGCATCGATCCTGCAGAAATAACATGACCAAAGAGGAATTAGGTTGATATGCCTTTCAGGCGATGGCTAAGAAGTGTTAACTTTGCAATAGAGGGAATACTTCAGGCTGCTAAAACTCAGAGACATTTAAGGTACCACTTTATTAGCGCAGCCGCTGTACTAATAGCGAGTTATATTCTTGGTGTATCGCGCATGGAGTTCCTCATTGTTTCGATATCTGTTATCGCGGTACTCCTCGCTGAAATGTTTAATACCGCAATAGAAACAATGGTTGACATCTTGTCACCAGAATACAGCGAAAAGGCTCGTATAGTTAAAGACATAGCAGCAGGTGCGGTTTTTATAACTGCTTTCGGGGTTGCAGTTATAGGCTATATAATCCTGTTACCCTATTTGCGTGCTTTTTTTTATACAGGACTCCATATAACAAAACATTCAAAGGAAGAGATTTCTGTCATTGCATTTGTAATCGTGGTGATCCTTGTCGTAATAACAAAGGCATATTCCGGCAAAGGACTTCCATTACGCGGGGGGATGCCGAGCGGTCATGCTGCATTTGCATTTTCAGTATGGATGGCAATGACGTATATAACGGAGAATTTTATCGTATCGCTGTTTTCTTTTGTGCTTGCTGTAATAATTGCTCAGAGCAGGGTTATAACAAAAGTTCACACCCCGTGGGAGGTTATCCTCGGAGGTCTTATAGGTGTGTCTTCAACTTTTCTGCTGTTCAGGATATTTTCATGAGCACTGTTTTTTCACACTTTAATTAAATAAATATGAAATAATAGACAATGTTAAGACTCCGTGAGGCAATAATCAAGCTTTACAAGAAAGCTGCTACTTCGTTACCTTCAGATGTTGAGGCTGCATTAAAATCTGTTTATGCAAAAGAAGAAAAGCAAAAAGTCAAAGCTATACTTTCAGCAATACTTGAGGATATAAGGACAGCAAGAAAAACTGAAAGACCAATATGTCAAGATACAGGAGTGCCTGTGTTTTTTATTAAAGTGCCAGCCGGTATCAGTCTCGTTTATTTGAAAAATACAATTATAAATGCAACCCGGATTGCTACAAAAAAAATTCCATTGAGGGCAAATGCAGTTGATGTACTTACAGAAAGAAATTCCGGAGACAACACAGGTACTGGTTTCCCGGTCATACATTTCGAGGGGACCAGGAAAAGCAAACTCACAGTAGACCTTTTGCTAAAAGGGGCCGGATGCGAAAATGTTGGCCAGTTGTACAGGCTGCCGTTTGGAGAAATCAGAGCAGAAAGGGATCTGGAAGGAGCAAGAAAGTGTGTGCTTGATGCCGTTTACAAGGCCCAGGGCAGGGGGTGCCCGCCATATATTGTAGGTGTTGGAGTAGGGGCTTCAAAGGACCAGGTTACAAAGCTTGCAAAAGAACAGCTTCTAAGAAGGCTTGGAGATACAAATAAAAATAGAGTTTTATCGAATCTTGAAAAAAGACTGTTTAATGACATAAACCAGCTTAGCATAGGACCACTTGGTTTGGGAGGAAGAACAACCACCCTTGGAGTTAAGGTCGGGGTGAACCACAGACATCCTGCATCTTATTTCGTGGACGTTTCAATCTGCTGTTGGGCAAACAGAAGGGCAAGGTTGATATGGTAGATTCGAAATTGCGGACTAATAAAACTAAGATTATAAACACTCCTTTAAATATAGATGATGTACTTTCCCTGAAAATCGGAGATATGATTTTAATAAACGGGAAGATTGTAACTGGCAGGGACAGACTGCATAGATTCTTTTTTAATGAAGAACCATCCAGAAAAGAGATCCCTTTCAATCTTGAAGGAGCAATCATCTACCACTGCGGACCTATCATAAGAAAAACCGGGAAAGGGTATGAGCTTGTTGCAGGAGGTCCGACAACAAGTATGCGGTTTGAAACGTATGAACATAAGATAATATCAGAATACGGCATAAGGGGTGTCATGGGAAAGGGGGGTATGGGCATTCAGACTCTGAATTCCTTTAAAAAATATGGCTGTGTTTACTTTCATACTATTGGAGGCGCTGCAGCATACCTTGCGGACAGGGTGAAAAATGTTGCAGGGGTATGGAAGCTTGAAGAGTTCGGTGAAACTGAAGCGATGTGGATATTTAATGTAGAAAATTTTCCGGCGATGGTCACTATGGACGCACACGGGAAAAGTCTGCATGAAGAGATAGAGAAAAAATCACTTAGAGAATTTGAAAAACTTATTAGACGAGCTTAAAAATTATTTTCGTAGCTTATATAAGCTCTGCCGGATTCCTGCTTTCTTATCTCAATACCTACGTCAAAAGCCTCTTTAATCAAATCTGCTGTTAATACTGTTTCAGGATTTCCAAATCCGAGAATTCTTCCGTCTTTAATCAGCATAACCTTCTCAAAATGTAACGCGATATTAATATCATGAAGAGCCATGATTATCGAGATGTCTTTTTTCTCCTTGAGTTCCTTCAGCAGCTTCAGTATCTCTATCTGATACTTTACGTCGATATTTGCAAGAGGTTCATCTAAAAGAAGAATACCTGAACCCTGTAGAAGAGTCATTGCTATAAATGTCCTTCTTCTTTCCCCACCGCTTAAGTTTGTTATATATGATTCTGAAATTTCTTTAAGCCCGACCATCTCCAATGCCTCATCAACAGTTATCTGAGGAGGGATATCATATGGATAAAGCCCCATATTTACCAGTTCAGCAACCCTGAACGGCAGGTTTATATCAAGGAGTTGGGGAAGGTAGCATAATAACTTTGCCCTGTCTTTGTTCTTGAATGAATGTAAGGGCTTACCCCATAGCTTTATATGACCTTCTGAAGGTTTTAATATGCCGCTTGCGAGTTTAAGTATGGTGGATTTACCCGAGCCATTTGCTCCGAGAAGACCTATAAACTCACCATTACCTATGGAAAATGTCAGGTTATTGATGAACTTTTTATCCTTAAGATAAGAAAACCTGACATTTTCCATTTCTAGAATAGAGCGGCTGTAACTATAAGTTAAGGACATCTCTCCTCCTTAACAGATAAAGAAAGTAGGGTGAGCCGATGATTGCAGTTACAATTCCCGAAGGGATTTCTATTGGTGCCATGACTGATTTTCCGATCAGGTCTGCCATGCATAAAAATGCTCCGCCACAAATAGCGGATACAGGTATTACAATCCTGTTATCTGCTCCGATGAAAAATCTTACAATATGGGGAATGATTAAACCTATAAAACCTATTGTACCGCCGAGTGATACAGATGCGGCAGTCATTAGTGCAACAGATACAAATAGGAGTAACCTTTCCCTGTTTACAGAAAATCCGAGACTGTGGGCAAGTTCATCTCCGAGCATCAGGGCGTTAAGTGCCTTTGCCCTGGAGACAGAAAGGTATAGACCTGCGATGATAAGCAAAAAGCCATAAGGAATCAGGGACCAATCTGCAATAGAGAGGTCTCCAAATATCCAGAGCAATGCTCTCCTCATGCCTTCATCAGAGGAAATACTAATGAGCAGCATAAGGACTGAATAAAAGAGAAAGCTGAGGCCAACGCCTGCGAGTAAAAGCCTGTCAGGCCATATCCCGCCACGCCTCCAACCAAATGAACCGACAATAATACTCGCAAAAAAGGCGCCAATGAAGGCTGTTAAAGGTAAACTCAGATTGCCGAAGAAGAACAGGCCTGATAGAAGTCCCAGCGCTGCTGTAAGTGCAGCGCCGCTTGAGATTCCGAGGATGTAAGGATCAGCAAGAGGATTTCTTAATATGCCTTGAAGCACAGCGCCTGATGCTCCAAGTGCGATCCCCATAAGAGCTGCTACTATGGCCCTTGGAAGTCTTATTAAAAATATTATTTCTCTATCTGTTCCGGTCAGTGCAAAAGGATTGATTGCCTTTGGTCCAAGAAATACAGAGGCTGAAAATATAAAAACCGATGCCGCTATAAATATTAATATTTTTGTTTTAGACATTCAGCCATTTCCTCAATCCCTTTTACAACTCTGGGGCCGAGCCTGTAAAGGTTATCACTTACAAAAAAGACAGCCCCGGTTTTAACTGCAGGGACAGCACCTATTTTTTTCAGAAGGCCTTTTGAGGCCTCTTTAATATTTGTATGTCCTTTCCCGATAAAGATTAAATCAGGAGCCTGACGGATGATTTCCTCTATAGAAAATTTTGGGTATGTAACTTTTGTTTTTGATGCAATGTTTTCTCCACCAAGGAGTGTGATTACATCATCTATGGCAGTACCATAGCCGGCGACTATTAATGGTTCGGGCCAGATGATGAATAAGATTTTGGTTTTCTTGGCAGAAGGCAATGTTCTGCCAAACTTGCTGATTGTCTTTTCCATCTCAGAAGAGAAAGAAGATGCTTTTTCCCTTGCTCCAAGTGCTGACCCCATATCTCTAATCCCCTGCGGAAGTTCTGAAAGCCTTCTGGATTTGAATACGTATGTTTTTATTTTCAGAGAACGAAGTCTTTCTTCAAATTTTTTTTGGTTACCATCAGTGGTCATTACTACAATGTCAGGTTTTAATGACACTACCGCTTCTAACGATGGATTTGACATGCCGCCGATTTTTGGTATTTTCCTTGCCTCTTCAGGATAATCACAGTAATTTGTAACCCCAATTACCCTGTTTCCGAGATCTAATGCAAAAAGTATTTCGGTTACATTTGGTGCAAGTGATACTATGCGATCCGGTATTTCATCTCCAAATATAGAATTGAAAACAAAAAAGACGGAGATTAGAATTATAATTATTATTTTTTTCATATGTATATTATATGGAAATATTTATGCTTTACTCTCACTTTATAATCTGATAAACTTTTTAAAATTGCAAGATAAACAAATGGTCCGGAATTTTCAGTGAAGGAAAACAGATAGAAATTATTAGTTGAAATACCATTGGTAATAAAGTTTTTAAAAAACTTGGTTAAGTAAATTTCAGGATAAAAGAAATATAACTGAAGGGAGGGTGGAGATGAGTTTCTGGGAAAATGTGAAAAAAGATTTACAGAAAGGTCTTAAAGAGGGGATTGATTTTGTTAAAGAAGGGGCGACTATTGTAAAGGTTAAAGCAGAGGAACTTACAGAAGAAGGGAAAAAGAGAATTAAGGTTTTTGACCTGAAGACAAGGGTTCAAAGGGAGATATCTGAGCTTGGAGGGAAGGTGTATGACCTTAGCTCGAAAATGAAGAATCCCATGCTTGACAGTAAGGTGAAAGCGGGGATAACCAGGATTAAAAAACTTGAAGCACAGATCGCAAAGATTGAGGGAAAGATTAAAATAAGGTCTAAAAAAGTTGCACGAAAACGTACTGCAAAATCAAAAAGCAAATAATGTTTTTTGGTTAGTATAAATCTATTAATTTTAAATGTTGTAAGAACTGCACTGTAGCCTTAGATATGGAGATACAACTATGGCAGCTGTAGTAATGCTTTTAATTGTAATGGTTGTAGTTGCAGTATTTTCTGCTCAGAATGCAATGGTTGTATCTATAAAATTTCTTTTCTGGAAATTTGATGCATCACTAGCAATTGTTATTTTCCTTTCCGTGGTAGTTGGTGTGATTGCAGGGGCAATTATAATGTCGTTATTGAGGATGAAGCATTCTGATAAAAAAATAGTGCAGGATAACTGAAAATTAATTTTGATCCTCGAAAATAGAAATCAGCAATTTTTTCTGTATTGCTCCTTCTCTCAGTATTTTTATTTTCTCTTCTGTTATGTCTACAATAGTTGATGGAAACCCGCCGGATGTGGTACCTCCATCGATAACAAGGTCAATTTTATCTCCGAAAAATTTTATAACAGTCTCTGCATCCTGAGCGGGTGCAGTTCCTGACGTATTGGCGCTTGTTGCAGTGATTGGAAAGGGTGCACTTTTTGCGAGATGAAGAGCAATGGATTCCCCGGGTATCCGGACAGCAACCTTATGGGTGCCAGCTGTTATATGCTCTGATAAATTTTCCTTTGACGGAAAAATTATCGTTAGTGGCCCGGGCCAGAAACTTTCCATTAGTTTTATTGCTATGCTGTTTACAGAGTCTGCAATAACAGGAAGTAATTCCTTATTGCCAATAATCAGCGGCATTGCTTTGTCTTCAGGCCTTTGTTTAATCTCATAAAGTTTTTTAAGTGAATCTTTTAGATCAAACTTGGCGCCCAGGCCGTAGGAAGTTTCTGTAGGGTATGCAACAATCCCTCCATTTTTTAATATTTCAATAGCTTGCTGCAGGACTTGCTCCATATTTGTTTTACATGCTTTTATTATTTTCATTAGAAAATACTAACATAATGGGACTACTTAAGTTGATATTGAACCCATGATAAAACGAATCTGAAATCCCGTTATTTATCTGATTCAGCAAATCTGTCTATTTAAATACTCTATTTAAATACTTGACATGTTTATCATATTTTTTTATACTTTGAAAATCCTGTTAATTCAGGAGATTTGTTACTTGAAGTTAAAGTAAGGTATGAAATATCTTTGATAACAAAGATTTGGTTGACATCGTCTGGATTTTTTGCTATAAGTTATTTTAAATAAAGTGGTTGAAAGGGAGGCGTGAAATGAAAAAGATTCTCTTATTAGTAAATACTTTATTTTTAATGTTGTCTTTAGGGTGTGCTACAAAAGACTATGTAAGACAGCAGATAGATCCTCTAGTAGATAGAATAAGTAAGATTGAGGCAATGGATTGCTGTAATAAAGCCGAAGCAGCTGCGAGGAGAGCAGAAGCTGCTGCAGAAAGATCTGAGAATGCAGCGATGAAGTGCGGGAAGGCATTTGAGTTACAGCAAGAGAAATAATTAAGCATTAATTCAGGTTTTATTATAAGATATATAGGAAAAGATGCTAGATAATAAAGGCTGAAATATAAAGGAGGTGCAAGTAATGAAAAGAATATCCTTGGTTGTCATTACCTTCTTGTTACTTTTTTCTTTTGGCTGTGCTACAAGAGAGTATGTAAGACAAAAAGTGGATGAATGTTGTAAATGTTCAGAAGCGGCTGCAAAGAAATGCGAGAAGGCATTTGAATTGCAGCAACAGAAATAAAATAAACACCACAAGGAGGTGTAAATGAAGAAGGTTTTTTTAGGTATTGTTTCTATTATGCTACTACTTTCTTTTGGATGTGCTTCAAGGGACTATGTAAGACAGCAGGTAGATCCACTGATTGACAGGATAAGCAAGCTTGAGGCAAGGGTTACATCGATTGAATCGAGGATCAGCGCGCTTGAAGCAAAGGTTGCAGAAATCGATCAGGTTAAAAAGGATGTTCAGGATGCAAAAGCAATGGCTCAGGATGCAAAAGCAATGGCTCAGGAATCAATGAAGACCGCGTTAGATTGTTGTGATAAGGCAGAAGCCGCAGTAAAAAGGGCAGAAGCTGCTGCTGACAGGGCTGAAAATGCAGCAATGAAGGCCGGGAAAGCATTTGAATTGCAACAAAAGAAATAAAGACTGATCAGTTATGGGGTTTGAAGAATTTGCAAATTCTTCAAACCCCATATAATTCATTCAGTCAGAGATCTTGTAAGGAATCCCTCTTTTTTTATTCAAGGCATAATATAGTTTTTCCGTGTTCACTTTTTTGAGAAGGTTCTTCTTCCTTAGAATTTTTATTGCCTCTTTCAAATAATTTGTAAGTCTATAATTATCCTTGTGTGCTTCGATGTAAACTTCATTATTTTTAATGCCTACCTTTACAGGTTGTCTTACGATTGTTACCTTCGTGCCATTGGGTACCAAACTGAATAGTTTTGGTATATCTTCAGGATATAATCTTATGCAGCCATGGCTGACCCTTCTTCCAATCCCGTAGGGCCTGTTTGTCCCATGTAAAAGAACAGTTCCTAATGAAAGCCTTAGTGCATGAGAGCCGAGAGGGTTGTCAGGGCCGGGCGGCACAACCTTTGGCAATGCGGGTTTTTCTTTCCTGATGGACTCAGGGACATACCAGCTCGGGCTTACTATTTTTTGTATCACTTTAAAATTCCCTAAAGGGGTATTGTTACCTTCGCTGCCGATTCCAATGGGAAACGTATTCACTATAAATGGCTTGTTCTTGTTGGAAAAATAATAAAGCCTCATTTCAGACAGATTGATTACAATGCCATCATATGATTTTACATCTGGCAGAACCCAGGATTTGGGTATTTCAACAGTCTTACCATCTCCTGGTATAAATGGGTCAAGGTCAGGATTTGAATCAGCGATTTCATTAAAGCCCAGATTAAACTTCCGTGCAATCTCGATCAATGATTCGTTGTTTTTTACTTTATAACTTTTATTTGCTCCTATTACTGTGCTGTTCATTCCATATGAATAAACCTCAGCATTAACTGATGATCCAGAGAATAAAGTGATTATTACTGCTATCAGAATATTTATGGTATTCATAATAAAGAAAATATTAACCGACATTCATTGTTTAATTCAAGCAATATTAATTAAAAGCACCTCACGAAAAGTTACGATGCCATAAGAAATTTTGCGAATATTTGCCAGACACATAAGAGGTACAATATCTGAAGTCGGTTCGTAAAAGAAATGTTGATAAGAAGACAAAAAATGCTTATGAATTAATGTGGAGGTTTGATATACTTTCTGTGCAAGAGGGATCTGTCATTTTGTTAAGAGCAGATGAATTTTAAACATAACCCCGCAATGAGAGTCTTATCAATTATTGTCATATTGAATTTGTCTCGGTACTTAGATTTTTGGAGTAATGTCAAGTATGGAAAGTAGTATTAATTTGGAGCATGAAAAAAAGAAAAACATCAGGATAGCCCTGGGAGTTGCTTCCATTGGTGTTTTGGGATTTTTCATAATCTATATTGTCTTTTTTGCAATAATGTTTTTTCTCCCATGGACGTTGTTTGGTTTCTTCCCGTTCCCTTCTTTTTCTGAAGAAGTTGCCGGTATCAACGGGGATCTGATAATTTTTTCCAAGGGGATTAATTTTAAAGGAGTTACTTATAAAAAACCTCCTGAAGAAAAGATGGCGTTAAGAATTTATAATGGTCAATTCTTGTCCGAACCTGAAGAAATCAAACCTTTTGAATCTCTTTATGCTACTGAGAACAAGATCTATTTTTTTGACAAAGGGCTATACAGAACATTTAATCTGAGAGAATGGAAGGAATTTAAGAATTCAGCGATAGGGAGCAGCCCGAAAGGTGCTGTCGGGACTGAAGGAATATGGGTTCTGAGTAAGATTAAAAGTAAACCCGTTATTTTTCAGCAGGGAATTTTTTCTGAGAACTACTATGTTATTAATGGGGAACAGATTACAGGTCCTTTTAGAATAAGCAAACCGTTCTTTCTATCTTCTGCTTTATGGAAAATATTATTCATTACTGTTTCATCAACGGCGATCTTCTATATCCTGGTTTTTCTACTCTCAATTCTTATCAGAAAGTTTAAGCTGAAGACATGGAGAATTGATTCTATGGAATATGAGTTTGCCAGTCTCTTCAGACGTTTTCTTGCTAAGACTATTGATTCTATCCTGCTAATAATTCCTGTAAGCATCCCTTTATACTTTGCACTTAAAGAGGATATTTATTTTGATAATCCTTTCATACTGTTTGCTTTAACAATCTTCTCATCGGTACTAATAATATTGGGCAGCTTCTTTTATTACTCAATATTGGAAGGACTTTGGGGAAAGACGATCGGGAAAATGATGTGCGGAATTATTGTCCTGAAAGATGATTTTACAAAATGCAATATCTGGAGAGGCTTCTTAAGAAACTTTATGAGGATAATAGATAATTTTATCTACTATTTAGTGGCAGTTGTAACGATGGCTGGTACTATGAAATGGCAGCGGCTTGGTGATCTTGCAGCTGGTACAGTAGTTGTCAGGGATAGAGTCAAAAAGGGTTGATAAAGGATTAAAACAGTTATCGATTTGAGATAGTGAAAAATATTTTTGTAGCTCTGATATCAAGTATCAAATGTTTTTAAGATATAGGTTTATTCTTTTTTCTCTATCAATTCAATAATACGCTCAATTTTTGATTTTGGAGGACTGCTGAAAACTTTCTTCAATTCTTGATCTGTAAATTTTTCCCTCAAGAATGAAATGATATCTATTCTCTCTTTCCAGCAGCCAAGAACATTTCTGCATGGCAGATTTTCATTCATGGAAGTACAATAAGAAAATTCTACAAGCATTCCTAACTGATGGCAGTATATGTTCATTCCGGATATTTTATATAATAAACAAGGGAGGGGGATATCCCCCTCCCTTGTTTAAATAAGCTAAGGCCTTGGAAATTTCTCTAGGTCTTTCAGGAGTTTTTGTATCTCATCATCCGGTAGCACATAGTCCTCTAGTTTTCCTGATAGATAAGCGTCATAGGCAGCAAGATCAATAATGCCGTGACCGCTCCAGTTCATGAGTATTACCTTTTCCTTCCCTTCTTCTTTTGCCCTTTTTGCTTCTTCTATAACACATGCGATAGCATGGTTTGTCTCTGGAGCCGGAATAAACCCTTCAGTCCGTGCAAAGGTAACACCTGCTGCGAAGGTTTCAAGCTGACCGTAAGCCCTTGCCTCTATCAGATTATCCATAAGCAGTCTGCTTACTATCGGGGCCATCCCGTGATACCTCAGACCTCCGGCATGTATAGGAGCCGGCACGAAATTATGACCAAGGGAATGCATTGCAAAAAGCGGTGTTGTTTCGGCAGTATCTCCGAAATCATATACATAAGGTCCTTTAGTCATACTCGGGCATGAAGCTGGTTCACATGCTATTACCTTTATTTTTTTACCGTGTATTTTATCTCGGACAAAGGGAAGGGCAAGGCCTGAAAAATTACTTCCACCACCTGCACATCCGATGACGATATCAGGATACTCCCCTATCTTTTCAAGTTGTTTATGTGTTTCGAGGCCAAGGATAGTTTGGTGCAGAAGTACATGATTTGCAACACTCCCGATTGAGTATTTTGAGTCTTTTGATGTCGCACCATCTTCTACTGCCTCACTGATTGCTATACCTAAACTCCCCGGATGCTCCGGGTTCTGTGCAAGAAACTTTCTCCCTGAATTTGTATCAGGACTTGGGCTGGGAACGCAGTGTGCGCCCCAGGTTTCAATGAGGACTCTTCTATAGGGTTTCTGGTTATAACTTATCCTTACCATATATACTTTGCATTCTAACCCAAATTGACTGCACGCAAAGGAAAGTGCACTGCCCCACTGACCAGCTCCTGTTTCTGTGGCGAGCCTCTTTATACCGAAAACCTTATTGTAATATGCTTGAGCTATAGCTGTATTAGGTTTGTGGCTTCCAGGCGGGCTTACACCTTCGTTTTTGAAATAAATGTGAGCCGGTGTACCAAGGAATTTTTCCAGGAAATGTGCTCTGTAAAGAGGTGTCGGCCTCCATATCAGGTATTTTTCCAGGACTTCTTCTGGAATATCTATCCATCTTTTTGAACTAACCTCTTGTTCAATTATGTTCATAGGGAATATCGCTTCGAGCATATCAGGGGTTATAGGCTGTCCGGTTCCTGGATTAAGCGGTGGAGGAACAGGGTTGGGCATATCTGCCTGAATATTGTACCACTGTTTAGGGATGTCCCTTTCGTTTAGATTAATTTGTCTTACCACGGCGACCCTCCTTTAAATGTTTTTTTAATTAGTGCGTATATGGTTAAATAACAAGTTTTATTTTACTTGTTAAGCAAATTTTTTTAAAGACCTTAATATACATTTTATTAAAGTATTAGACAAAATAGAAAAAATAACTACCTGTGCTTGACAAAAAAAAGATCTCTCTGATATTATTCTCTTTTGCCGTATAATCCCGGCTGGAAAATTATATATGGAGGTAAAGTGCCTACTATAGCACAGTTAGTCAAAAATGGGCGTGAGAAGATTAAGAGCAAGACCAAAAGTCCGGCTTTAAGAAGATGTCCCCAAAAGAGGGGGGTATGTGTAAGGGTTTATACAACTACGCCCAAGAAACCAAATTCAGCGCTAAGGAAAGTTGCAAGAATACGGCTTATGAACGCAATGGAAGTCACAGCATATATACCTGGAGTGGGGCATAATCTTCAGGAACATTCTATTGTTATGATAAGAGGTGGTAGAGTAAAAGACCTCCCCGGTGTCAGATACCATATTATAAGGGGCACCCTGGATTCTATGGGAGTTGCGGACAGGAGGAGGGGGAGATCAAAGTACGGGGCTAAAAGGCCAAAATAAGAGAGAAACGATATGCCGAGAAGAAGAGTTGCTGAAAAGAGAGATATTCTGCCCGACCCAAAATATAACAGTAAAGTTGTAAGCAAATTTATAAATACGTTAATGGGAAACGGAAAGAAGTCCACATCTGAGAGAATTTGTTATGGTGCTTTTGATATTTTGAAGAAGAAAACAGGGAATGACCCGCTTAAGGTATTCAAAACAGCACTTGAAAATATAAAGCCTGTTTTAGAGGTTAAACCGAGAAGGGTTGGTGGGGCTACTTATCAGGTACCTGTAGAAATAAGACCACATAGACGCTCAGCTTTGGCCTTCAGGTGGATTTTGAAATATTCAAAAGGTAGAAGTGAAAAAACCATGCAGGAAAAATTAGCATCAGAATTATTGGATGCTTTTAATAATACAGGGGCTTCTATTAAAAAGAAAGAAGATACCCATAAAATGGCTGAGGCGAATAAAGCCTTTGCCCATTATAGATGGTAGGAAAGATAGAGGAGAAGAGATTTGTCAAAGTTTCCGTTAGAAAAGACACGAAATATTGGTATTATGGCGCACATAGATGCAGGGAAAACTACGACAACAGAACGCATCCTCTTTTATACTGGTGTTACCTACAAGATTGGTGAGGTAGATGAAGGTACTGCTGTTATGGACTGGATGGTTCAGGAGCAGGAAAGAGGCATAACTATTACATCTGCCGCTACCACGTGTTTCTGGAAAGACTACAGAGTTAATATCATAGACACACCAGGCCACGTCGATTTTACAATAGAAGTAGAACGGTCATTAAGGGTACTCGACGGTTCTGTTGCTGTGTTTGATTCTGTTGCAGGTGTTGAACCTCAGTCAGAGACTGTATGGAAACAGGCTGACAGGTATGGTGTTCCGCGAATTGCTTTTATGAATAAAATGGATAGAGTAGGTGCTGATTTTTTTACGAGTGTAAATAGCATGATAGAACGACTTGATGCTCATCCCGTTCCTGTACAGATACCCATTGGAATTGAAGACGGATTCAGAGGACCTATAGATCTTGTCAGGATGAAAGCAATATATTTTGATGATGAAACGTTAGGTGCAAAATATACAGAGGGAGATGTACCGGATAAACTTGTGCCTTATGCACTTGAATACAGAGAGAAGATGCTTGAGGCTCTGTCTGATGTTGATGAAAATATTATGGAAAAATTCCTGGGAAGGGAAGAAATAAGTGTGGATGAAATCAAGACAGCGTTGAGAAAAGGAACTTTAGAATTGAAACTCACACCTGTTCTTTGTGGATCTGCATTCAGGAATAAAGGTATCCAGCTCCTACTTGATGCAATAATTGATTATCTTCCTTCCCCGCTTGATGTCTTGCCTGTTACAGTAATAATGCCATCTGACAGTTCTAAAATAGTCAGGCATCCTAATGATAATGAGCCGTTTTCTGCTCTCGCATTTAAAGTAATGACAGACCCATTTGTAGGGCAACTTACATTTATTAGGGTTTACTCGGGAGTGCTCAAAGCGGGTTCATATGTATATAATTCGACAAAAGATATAAAGGAAAGGGTCGGCAGGCTGCTGAAAATGCATGCAAATAAGAGAGAGGAGATAAAAGAGGTTTCTGCTGGCGATATCGCAGCAGTCGTCGGACTTAAAAGCACTCTTACGGGCGATACGTTATGCGATGAAAAGAATCCTATTATACTTGAATCGATAGAATTCCCTGAACCGGTTATGTCTGTTGCAATTGAACCAAAGACAAAAGCCGATCAAGAGAAGCTTTCACAGTCATTGTCCAAACTTGCCCAGGAAGATCCTTCTTTTCAGGTATCATTTAATGAAGATACAGGTCAGACGATTATATCAGGGATGGGAGAACTCCACTTGGAGATTATTGTTGACAGGTTACTCAGGGAGTTCAAAGTTAGCGCAAGTGTCGGGAAACCTCAAGTTGCTTATAAGGAGACAATCAGGGTAATGTCAAAAGCAGAGGGAAAGTTTGTAAGACAGAGCGGGGGGCGAGGACAATTTGGCCATGTTTATATAAAAATTGAACCCTTACAAACTGATAAGGGATTTGAGTTTGTTAATGGAATAGTCGGAGGTTCAATACCAAGAGAGTATATACCCGCAGTCGAAAAGGGGATAAAAGAGTCAATGGGTCGAGGAATTCTTGCAGGTTATCCAGTTGTTGATATAAAAGCAACACTTTATGACGGCTCATATCATGAGGTTGACTCTTCTGAGATGGCATTTAAAATCGCAGGGTCCATGGCATTTAGAGAGGCTGCAAAGACAGCTGATCCTGTTCTCCTTGAGCCAATAATGAGTATTGAGGTTGTGACCCCTGAGGATTATATGGGAGATGTAATTGGCGACCTTAGCGCCCGTCGCGGAAAAATTCAGAACATCGAACGGAGAGGAAATGTTCAGGTAATAAATGCTCAGGCCCCGCTTTCAGAAATGTTCGGCTACGCTACTGATTTGAGGTCAAAGACACAAGGCAGGGCTACATATACGATGCAATTTTTACATTATGATGAGGTTCCGAAAGGAGTCTCAAATGGAATTATAGCAGTGGTAAAAGGTTGATTAATTTTTTTATCAGGAATTAGTTGTTAGTTATAAAATGGAGACTGAGACCTAACAACTATCATTAAGGAGGGCATATGGCGAAGGCTAAATTTGAGAGAGTAAAACCTCATGCAAACATAGGCACGATAGGCCATGTAGACCATGGCAAG
>MHEF01000154.1:52898-80721 GCA_001805125.1 Nitrospirae bacterium RBG_13_39_12 | reverse complement strand
GGAATCCTGTCCGTGTAATTCAGAGAGTTGGCCGTATAAACCGTATCAGCAAAAAAGTTTTTGATGAGCTTTATATCGTTAATTTCTTTCCAACAGAAAAAGGCTCTGAACTGGTTAAATCAAGGGAAATTGCAAGCAACAAAATGTTCTTGATTCATAATACTTTAGGAGAAGATGCAAAGATATTTGATATTGACGAAGAACCCACCCCTTCAGGTCTGTATGAGAGAATCCAGCAAAACCCGGATAATCTGGAGCAGGAAAGCTTTTATATAAAGGTACTGACAAGATATTTAGAAATCAAAAAAGAGAATCCATCTCTTATTGAAGATTTAAAGAATTTCCCGCCTCGCATAAAAGTCGCTAAGAAGCATACCGAAAGTGAACTATTGGTTTTTCTTAAGAAAGGGAGAATGTATATCCACGGGGTAAAATACTATGCTGCAAAAGACAACCAGATTTATCAGACGACCCTTGAGGAAGTTTTTGACAAGATATCCTGCGCCAGAGATGAAAACAAGCTTCCCTTAAGTAGTTATTTTTGGGATTGGTATGAAAAAGTAAAGAAATTTAGAGAATACCAGCGCATACCCACAAGTGAACAAAGTTTAGAACAAAAGGCATTGAACAATCTTAATACATTCATCAAGAACCCACGGGAAGAATTATTGCCGTATTTGGATTTCTTAAGAACCTTGCGTGAGGACATCATTGATTATGGCACACTATCTGACTATACTATGCGCCGCATAGCCAACCTTGAAAATATAGATGATGCTAATCGCAAAAAATCAGTTAAAGAGATATTGTCTCTGAAAGATGAGCTTGGAAAAGATTATTTGCAGAAAGAAAAAGACAGGCAGAAAGATTTATCTAAGGAAATAATTATAGCAATAGAGAATCAAAAACTATAATGGCTGTTTTCCATCCAATCATATAAAGATAAAGTGAATGCGACTAGCCCGGTATATACTAAATGATGTTTTTTTGATTCCTCTTGACATAATTACTAAAGTGAGATATACTCCAATTTAGTTAAACTAAAATGGATATTATTCCAATATGAAAGAATTTAAAAGAATTCTTAATATCAAGCTGCCAGATAAGCAGTCTGCTTTTTTATGGGGCGCAAGGAAGACGGGAAAAAGCACATATTTGAAAAAACGTTTTCCCAACAGTATTGTATTTGATTTTCTTAAAACTGATTTGTTTTTTAAAATTTCTAAGAATCCAGCCGTGTTACGAGAGATGCTTTTAGCAAAAGATAAAACTTTACTTAAATATCCGATAATATTGGACGAGGTGCAAAAGGTTCCTCATGTGCTGGATGAAGTGCATTGGCTGATAGAAAACAAAGGTTTAAAGATAATCCTCTGCGGGTCAAGCGCCAGGAAATTAAAACGAGGGCATGCTAATCTTTTGGGAGGCAGGGCATGGCGTTATGAAATGTTTCCTCTGGTTACAGCAGAAATAGATAATTTTAACCTGTTACGCGGCCTGAACCATGGTTTAATTCCTTCGCATTATTTGCAAAATAGCGAAAACGCAAAAAAATCCCTAACTGCCTATGTTCAGGATTATCTAAAAGAAGAAGTTTTTGCCGAGGGATTGACCCGTAATGTCCCGGCGTTTTCAAGATTTTTTGATGCTTTTGGTTATTCTCATGGTGAACTTACTAATTATGCTGATATTGCCCGAGATTGCGGCGTAGATTCAAAGACAGTCAAGGAATATTATCAGATACTTATAGATACACTTATGGCTATTAGAATAGAACCATTTAAAAAAAGGCAGTCACGACAGGTTATAACTAAGGCAGTAAAATATTATCTCTTTGATGTCGGTGTAGCCGGCTGTCTTAATAAGAGATATTTGATGGAAGAAAAAGGGACTGAGTTCGGTAGGGCGTTTGAGCATTTTTTACTTATGGAAATAGTTGCATATCGGTCTTACAAGGGTTACGATTTTCGAATAAATTTCTGGAGGACAAAGTCTGGTCTTGAAGTAGATTATGTTACCAGAGACGGCGAGACAGCCATAGAAGTAAAAGGTACGAATCATGTTGATGTAAGAGATTTAAGGGGTTTGTTCGCTTTTATGGATACATATTCTCCTAAAAGAAGTATTGTTGTTTGCAATGAGAAAGAAAGAAGGATTCACGGCAAAATAGAGATAATACCATGGCGTGAATTTCTCCATGAACTCTGGAATGACAAGATATTGAAATAATTTAACTTGTGATGAGTATTATGCCGGAATCGCATAACAGTACAAGAAAAATACTGGATGTCCTGATTAATGATTTTTCTCCCGATAAATTTGTCCACTTCTTTCGAGAGAAAAATCGTTCTTTCGCTCCACGAAAAGAAGAGTTGTTTCAATATGACGATGAATATTTTAAAAACGGAATAAAGATCGGCGAGATACAGTTTACGCAAGGTAAAAATCCCCCCTCACCCCCCTTTAGCAAAGGGGGGATGGGGGGATTTGTGGATGAGAAAATGCTCATTTGTGCTTTTGAAGCAAGCCAGCCCCTTTCAGAAAGAAGCGGTAAAAAAGCACAGTATGAAAAGGGAAAGAAAATTCTGAAGGACAGTCAGTCAGATGCCGGTATTTTTATCTTTCACGATACAGATAATAACTTCCGTTTCTCCCTTATCTATGCAGAATATCTGGGTGTAAGACGCAGATTCAGCTATTTCAAACGCCTCACATTCTTTGTAAGTCCAAGACTTACGAACAAGACATTTCTTCAGCAGATAGGTGAGGGTGACTTTTCTTTATTTGAAAGTATAAAAGAGGCATTTTCCATTGAACCAGTAACAAGGCAGTTCTATGGAGAACTCCAGCATTGGTATTTCTGGGCAATGGACAAGATTAAATTCCCTGATGATTATAAATACAGCAATGATTCTGCAAAGGATAAAGAGATACGCAATGCAACAAATCTCATTCGTTTAATCACAAGGATTATCTTCATCAGGTTCTTGACAGAAAAGGGCTTAATCCCTCCGGAATTATTCTCAAGGGAAAAACTCGGAAGAATTATAAAAGACTTTATGAAAGGAAGAAAGGCATCTAACTTTTCATAAAACTAAAGGGGACGGTTCTATTTATTTCTCTTGATGGGAATAAAGGAAAAGGGGACAGCCCTTGAAAGTGACAAAATAGCTGTTTTTTTTTCTTTCTCAAACTGCTGCTTTGCTTTTCTGTTTGCTTCTCTCCTCCTCTTATGAAATGTCCCAAATATATGACACTCCTTGGGGGAGGTCTGCTTATATAATTTAGATGAGGATAATTTTATGACAGATAAGAACAGTATTACAGAGAAACTTGCCGATCCTAAGAGCTTCAGGAAGGCAATGAATACGATTCAGCGCAAACTGAGAAATGCGAAAACACGCAAAGAGAAAAGAGAACTCACCATGGAATGGGAAGATCTGGGAGAAATGCTTGCATGGGAGCTTCTTGAACATGGCGAATATAAAAAAGCACTTGTTATATATAAAAAGCTGCCATGGAGAAGACATGGCGAAAATAAATATTTAGGGATAGGAAGAGCCTTAATGGAAATTGGACATCACCGGGAAGCTAAACGGTTTCTGGAAAAAGGGTTAAAGAGATTCCCGGAATCAATATATCTTTTGTACGGAATGGGTATTTTTTACGATGGCCTCAAAATTTATTCTCTATCCTTGAAATATTATGACCAAGCTTTGAAGCACAGCCCGAATAATGAATTCATACTTCTTAGAAAAGGCACTGCCTTGTTTGCATTAGGCTGCTATGAAGATGCTTCACTAATGTACCAGCGAATTTCAGAAAAATTTCCAGAGGAGCCAAATTTATTAATTATGATAGGAAATTGCTATCTTTTAACAGGCTATCCTGAGGAAGCATCCGTCTATTTTAAAAAAGGCATAGGCCTAGAGTATCCTGGAAGTGAAGCCTTGGAAGGACTCTATTTCTCATATCGTGACATGAACTTATATACAGATGCTCTGGAGATAGCACAGGAATGCTTCAGAAAGTATCATAATGATCCTAATTCATATTTGATTTTGGTAGACGCTTGTTGGATACAAGGGTGGACAAATGAGGCAAAAAAAACCCTGATTGAAGGAATCGAAAGATTTCCTGATGATGAGCGTCTGAAAGATCTTCTCAAGGAAATCGAAGATAAAATGGATAACCCTGATGATGACAAAAAGTTCCCTCTGCTCCCTGTTCTCATCTGCCTGCAGATCCTCAGAAGAAAATTGGAACGCAGAACCTGAAAGCAACCGATATGAACAGAATCCTCCCTTTATCGCACAACAGCCTTAACGATGCTGTGTCACTCATAAGATCATAATCTTGCTCAGATGAAAATTGCGATATTTTACATGGTATAATGTGAGCAGTTACAAAAGCTTGAATCTAAAGATTTTAGATGCCTTAAATTTATGACTCAAATTCTGGAAGATATGGAAACTTTTTAAAAGAAGAGGAGGGTTATATGATAAACAAATTAATTGAAAGAATAGTATGTGATCCAAAGATTTGCAGCGGTAAACCTTGTATTAAAGGCACAAGAATACCGGTACATATCATACTCGATCTTCTCGCCGCTGGAGAAAGTTATGAAGGAATTAAGAGAGCATATCCTAACATTACTGATAAAGATATCAGGGCTTGTTTAATCTATGCTTCAGTCCTTGCTGATGAAGAGGCTGGTGTTACTGCATGAAGATTTTCGCGAATGAAAATATCTTTGATCCTATCATCGAGTATCTTAAGAGTCTCGGTCATGATGTGCTCAGTATTAGAGAATCAGGACTTTCCGGCATATCTGATGATGAGGTCTATCGAAGAGCATGCAAAGAGAAACGGGTGATAGTGACAATGGACAAGGATTTTTCCAGAATATTCCGGTTTCCACCTGAAAAATGTGGAGGAATTATTGTTGTGAAAATTTATAAGCGCACTGTTGATGAAACGCTGGCGCTATTTAAAAAATATTATCACTCTATCCTGGAAAAAGACATTGCCAAAAACCTGATTATTATTACACCCGAAGGTTTACGAATTAAACGTTTAAAGATATGAAAGTAATCAATAGAATGAAGAAAACAAAGGGATAAAAGGGAGGGGACGTTATTGACTAAGTTGACTTATCAGTTAGATAGAATTCATAGCTCGGGTCTTTTCGTCTGTTAGACTCTGTCAGGCGCTCTTCAACGTCAAAACTCTCACTTCTTTCTCAAGTCGCATATCCAATTTGTCTTTCTCGACCTCAAGATCGTATCGCGATTGAAGGTTGAGCCAAAAACGTTCTGAGAGGCTGAAATAACGGGCAAGCCTAAGCGCCGTATCTGCAGTGATTGACCGTTTTCCCAGAACGATTTCATTGATACGGCGCGGCGGTACGCTGATATCCTTGGCCAGCCTGTACTGACTAATTTCCAATGGCTTCAGAAATTCCTCGATCAGTATTTCCCCCGGATGAACCGGGGCCATCTTTCTCATCCTCATGATTCTCTCCTAATGATAGTCGGTTATTTCGACATCGAAGGCATCCGCTTGATGCCATCGAAAACATATCCTCCATTGATCGTTAATTCGGATGCTGTGCTGCCCCTGCCGATTGCCAGCCAGCTTCTTTAGTCGATTGCCTGGCGGCACCCTCAAGTCTTCCAAGTGTTCCGCAGCATCCAACAGCAATAATTTCCTTAAAGCATTTCGCCGTATTTCCGGGGGAAAAATTGATAAAAGTCTGTGAAAGAGCTTTTCTGTGTCTTTACAACGAAAGCTTTTTATCACGACTAATAATAACGTGCTACGATAATAATGTCAAGCGTTATCAATCCTTCCGGAAGCCTAAAAATTCCAGAGAAAATAGGGGTCGCGTCTCAAAATTTAATATTTGAGACAATTGAGGAATTGAGGAAAAAAGGGTTTGGTGGTCCCAACGGGATTCGAACCCGTGTTTTAGCCTTGAGAGGGCCACGTCCTAGGCCTCTAGACGATGGGACCCAAAACATTAAACAAAAAAATCCGAATTTCGAAATTCTAATTTATGATTTAGAATTTTATAATTGGCTGGGGAGAGAGGATTCGAACCCCTGTAAGCAGATCCAGAGTCTGCCGTCCTGCCGCTGGACGACTCCCCAAAAATCAATATTTTCAACAGGTTATGAGGTTATAAATATATCATAAAACGTTTGAAAGCGTCAATGACTTATACTTGACTTATACTTGTAAGGCCATAACCCTGTAAGGCCATAACCTTGACATAAGAGCATATATAAATTACAGTATCTGGATGCGAAAACCGTTTATAGCTGCAAACTGGAAGATGAATAAGACTCTATCTGAGACACAGGAGTTTATATCAAAGTTCATACCTGAAGTAAAAGATGTTTCAGCTGTTGATATTGCGATTGCACCGCCTTTTACTTCTCTGGCATTAGCGGCAGAGCAACTCAAAAATACAAATGTAATGGTTGCTTCACAGGACGTATTTTATGAAGAAAAAGGTGCATATACTGGTGAAGTTTCCCCTGTAATGCTTGTTGATACAGGCTGTAAGTATGTAATCATTGGACATTCCGAAAGAAGACAGTATTTTAATGAAACAGATGATATAGTTAATAAAAAAATCAGAGCCGCAAAAAAGACCGGTCTCGGGATTATTTTCTGCATAGGTGAATCTCTCGAGGAGAGAGAGGCAGGGAAAACATTTGATATTTTACAGAGAGAGATAGAAAAGGGCCTTGAAGGAATCGATCCTGAAAATATGGTAATAGCTTATGAGCCTATCTGGGCCATAGGTACCGGAAAGACTGCTTCAGCTGAGCAAGCGCAAGAGGTACATGAATATATCAGGAATAAGCTTAATATTTTATATGGAAAAAAATCCGAAAATTTGCGTATAATATATGGTGGTAGCGTTACACCTGAGAATATAGATCTGTTGATGTATTGTAAGGATCTGGATGGTGCCCTTGTTGGGGGTGCGAGTCTCAAAATTGAAAGCTTTACCAGAATAGTTAAATTCAGGAAGGTGAAATGATAACGATTTTAATGGCAGTCCACATTATTGTATGTTTAATGCTAATAGCGATAGTACTTCTTCAGAGCGGTAAAGGAGCAGAACTTGGCGCAGCCTTTGGAGGCGGTTCGAGCAATACACTTTTTGGAAGCCGTGGTGCTGCGACATTTATGAACAAAATGACAACAATTGCTGCTGTTGTTTTTATGATCACATCCCTTTCTTTAGCGGTTGTTACTGCTAAAGGAGGGTCTGTAGTTAAAAAGACTCCAGTGACTGAGGAAAACAAGACATTTCCGGGAACAACCGGACCGCTTCAGGGAACAGGGGTACAGCCTGTTCAGCCATCCCAGCAGGTCCCTCAAAATGCTAATCAGCAGCCTGTAGCTAAATAGTTTAAGCACGGTTTCACTAATTTTGATTCTGTAATATAGGGGATGCCTGTATTTTTGCTGATATTGGTCTGCATAAATTATAAAGATAGGTTAACCCCTTTATGGATATCTGAGTTGAAGCCTCTGTAAAGCGGTGCACTTTCCTGTTTTATCATCAATCTCAAGGACAATAGCAGAAAAAATTCCGTCACCCTTAGCTGTCTCGAATCGCGTTGGCATATTTGTTAAAAATCGTTGTATTATCTGTTCCTTTTCTATCCCTATTATTGAATTATACGGACCTGTCATTCCAACATCAGTTATATATGCTGTGCCACCGGGCAATATCTTTTCGTCGGCTGTCTGAACATGTGTATGAGTTCCGATAACAGCACTGACCTTACCATCCATAAAATATCCGAACGCTATCTTCTCTGATGTTGCCTCTGCATGAAAATCAATGATAACTACCTTTGTTAATTTGCCGAGCTTCTCGACTTCATCTTTGGCAGTTCTGAATGGACAGTCAATGTTTGACATGAAAACCCGTCCGGATAGATCGATTACAGCTGCTTTTTTGCCATTATGAAGTGTATAAAGTATACTTCCGTATCCGGGTGTTCCCGGCGGATAGTTTAATGGTCTGAGTACCCTGTCTTCCTTTGAAATTTGTGAAATAAATTCTTTCTTGTCCCAAACATGGTTTCCCGTTGTAATTATATGGGCTCCGGAGCTGAAGATTTCGTTGGCTGTCTTATCTGTTATCCCAAAACCACCTGCTGCATTCTCGCCGTTGGCAATTACAAGATCTACCTTGTACCTGTCAACAACAGTTGGGATCAATGCCTTTGACGTAGTTCTGCCAACTTTGCCTACTATATCACCAATAAAAAGGACTTTCATAGTTAACGTTGAGAGAAGGTTGGTGAAAAATTATTATCATGACACCTTAGAAAAAAACATTTTGAGAGGTAAACGAATAACCCTTCAATTTGTGAGGCACTTACGGTTGCCATTTTAATAGTCATTTATAAAAATTATTAGCCAGTCTTCTCACAATTCCTCTACTTTGCATATTCCACATATCTTGATTCCCTGATAACAGTGACCTTTATTTGACCCGGGTATGTCATATCCGACTCGATTTTTTTAGCAAGATCTCTTGATATTACAGCAGACATGTCATCGCTTACATCATCAGGCTTTACTATTATCCTTATTTCCCTTCCCGCCTGGATTGCATAACATTTGTCAACGCCTTTATATGAAAGCGCCAGCTGTTCGAGTTTCTCGAGCCGTTTAAGATAATTCTCAATGCTCTCTCTCCTTACACCCGGCCGAGCAGCTGAAAGAGCATCAGCAGCAGCAACAAGGGCAGCTTCAACAGTTGTGGGGTCTCCTTCTCCATGGTGTACTAATATGGCATTTATTACCTTTTGATTCTCTCCGTATTTTTTTGCGATGTTTGCCCCGATTTCCTGATGTGTCCCTTCAATTTCATGATCTGCTGCTTTTCCGATATCATGTAGTATTCCCGCTCTCTTTGAGAGTTTTATATCTACTTTTAGTTCCCCGGCCATCATGCCCGATAAATATGCTACTTCCCTGGAATGCTGAAGAACGTTTTGTCCATATGACGACCTGTATTTCAGCCTTCCTATGAGTTTAACTAGTTCAGGGTGTATGCCGGAAAGTCCAAAGTCAAAAACAGCTTTTTCTCCTTCTTCCCTGATGTGTGATTCAACTTCCT
Organism: Nitrospirae bacterium RBG_13_39_12; assembly: GCA_001805125.1. Taxonomy (GTDB): domain Bacteria; phylum Nitrospirota; class Thermodesulfovibrionia; order Thermodesulfovibrionales; family SM23-35; genus RBG-13-39-12. The sequence goes on along the minus strand of MHEF01000154.1, from coordinate 71,564 downwards.
TCTTAACCTTTTCAACTATCTCTTCTATTCTCGTTGGGTGGATTCGTCCGTCTGTTATCAATCTTTCAAGAGAGAGTCTTGCGATTTCACGCCTGACAGGATCGAAGGCGGACAGTGTTACAATTTCTGGAGTATCATCAACAATCAGGTCAACACCTGTTGCAGCCTCAAGTGCCCTTATGTTTCTGCCTTCTCTTCCGATTATTCTTCCTTTCATCTCATCATTCGGAAGGTTCACAGCGGTTACGGTTGCATCTGCAACGTAGTCACTTGAGTATCTTTGTATGGAAAACCCTATTATTTCCTTTGCTTTCTTTTCAGCGTTTTCTCTTACCTCATCTTCTATCCTTTTAGCAAGCTTTGCTGCTTCAAATCTTGATTCTTCTTCAATTTTTTTGAAAAGTTCCTTTTTTGCATCTTCCGAGCCCAATCCCGATATCTTTTCAAGCAATTGTGTCTGGTTTTTTATTAAATTGCTGTAATTTGTTTCTTTTTCTTGGATATTCCGTTCTTTGAAAAGATAATCTTTTTCTCTTTTGTTTAATTCCTGTTCTCGTTTTTCTATCTGTTCAAACTTTTTTTCAATTGTTTCTTCTTTCTGCCGTAGCCTTTTATCAAGGTGATTCAATTCAGAACGTCTTTCCCGTAACTCCTTGTCGGCTTCTGTCTTGGCCTGATAGACAAGATCTTTAGATTCAATAAGTGCTTCTTTTTTTATCCTTTCAACATCCCTGTTCATTTCCTCGATTACTTTTGCTTTTTCTTTTTCTATTGCAACTTTTTTATTCCTGAGATTTGTCCAGGAGATAAGAGTCAGGACTAACCCCAGGACAAGCCCTATTGACAAGGCAACTATCAAGTAAGCTGTCTGGTACATTTATGTTAACCCCCTTATTTTATATTCCCTGCAAGCAGAGGGATTCTCGTGCGTTAAGAGCAAAGTGCTCCCTTCCTGTTTTTTAATTTTGGGGCTGAGTTATGACTTTAATGCGGCTTTTGGAGGTGAAAAAATATGAATAATAAAAATAAACGTCCATCTATGTTCTATCATAAAATTATTTTTTTTAATAATCCTCCACAAAGGTAACTGTGTCATAAAAATCAGCCTCATAATAGTTTTAATATAAACCCACCCTGCCGTGTGAGGAGAAATTAGATCTGCCTAGATTAAAAGGTGGGTGCCCTGAAGGAGACTTTAGGCTTTCTCCTCGTGAGAGACCTGCACACCGTCTCCTTACTTAAGCTCCCAAAAGATCTAATTTGCCAGATCAACACTTTCACCTATCACTAACAGGGCAGGCGTATGTTGCGAAATTACAGCTATGACCTCCTGTAAATGTTTTTGTTTTATTTAGAATAAAATAAAATAGTACTTTAAGGCAAGAGAAAAATTACTGAGTCCAGGACTTTAACTGACGCTTATTATTCGTTTTTATGAGTATTTAGCATAAAAAATCCTTAAATTATACTTGAAAAATAGATACTTGAAAATAATGAAAAACAAAATATTTTAAAGTTTTTTTAAGGACGGAAACAGGAAACGATAAGATTTAGTAGGAATATATTCGATTAAAATAATAAGTTATAAAATTAATATGAAGCAATTATTGATTATTTCAATGATTTGGTTAGTTTGTTTTGGGAATAATATATGTACAGGATGGACTTCCGTCAGCCATGCATTGTTGGCGATTTACGTCTTTCCCAAGAAGGTCCTTATATAGTTGGAGTTCGTATTTGCATGCCTCACTAAACTCTGACGCAACTTTGTAAATTGGGCAGTTAAATTGCTTTAAAATATAGTGGTCTCCAGCCTCATCGAGACTGGTAAGATATCCCTTTGATTCTAAAACATCTTTAAACTCCCGGGTCTTTTCCTGGATGGTTTTCTTTTCTGAAAGTGCGTCTTTATATTCTTTAAAAAGCCTGTTTTTACGCCACTTGAATATATCATCTATCTTTTCCCGGCTGTCGTTCTTTTCAATGTCTTTGAAAATATCATGGATGAAGTTGAAATATTTTTTAGGGAAAAGGTCATCTGCCTTTTCAGTAAGCTTGTAAAGGAAGGCAGGTCTGCCAATCCCCTGTCTTTTGGGAACATAATCTATAAGCCCTCGTTTTTCAAGGGAAAGTAAGTGCTGCCGTATCCCCATTGAAGTTATATTTAAATCTTTGCTCAATTCCTCAATAGCCAAGGGCCCTTTGGTTTTAAGTAACATAAGTATTTGTTCTCTTGTAGGGTTTTCGTCAAGTAACGGCCACATAATAAAAAAACATAGCATAAATAAAACTTTTTGTAAATAATTAATTTATTTTATTTTATAATTATTACACCCTGTGGTCTCTGCCACAGTTCCAAATTTCTGTCATTCCGGCCTGTCCGGAAACTTTCCTGAAGGATTCTCTCCTCGGCGAGTCGCTGAGGCGACCCGACCTCCCGAATCCCGAAAGCCTTCGGGACGGGATTGCGGGAATGACACTGAAAATAAACATTTAAATAATGGACGCCCTGCGGTCTCTGCCGCAGGGTTCTTAACTAGAAGGGGTTTGGGTATAACATAATAGAATATGAAACTAGACGCAGTATTCTATAATGGGGATTTTGAGAAACCTGCTATTGTATTCATACACGGCCTCGGTATGGACAAAAATGTTTGGCTGAATCCGTCCAAATCACGTATTCTAGGTGGAATATTCCCGCTAAAGACTATAATCGGTAAAAGACCTTCTCCCAGGGATTACGGCTTGTTAAAGGATGTGCCTAAAAAGTTGGTTCATAAATTTTCAGTAGGAGAACAGCCTGATTGCATACAAACGCTTTTTAGCGACTTAAAGATGAAAGGCTATACAGTGTGTACGTGGAGCCAAAAACGTCCTACAGGGCCTATGGAATCTATAGAACTAGAGTTAAAAGAGATTTTAAAGGTTGCAGGTGAGATGACAAAGGCAGGCATTGTTATAATCGGACACAGCAGGGGAGGGCTTGTTGGAAGAAAATATCTTTTAAGGAAGGACAGGTCAATACGGGGTCTTATAACAATCTCTGCCCCGCATAGAGGGAGTTCAATTGCTAAAATTGCTAATTATTTATCTCCTCTTGTTACTGTATTAACCCCCTTTTTCTCAGGCAAGGAGAAAGGAAAGATTTCATTTACTATAAAAAGAATTTTAGAGTTTCTTAAAAGCGGTGCAATTAAGGAATTGCTACCCGAGTCTGACTTTTTTAAGTCAAAAAAGGATGGGCCGTTTAAGGGGGTATATTATGTCTCCGTAGGCGGTACAAAACCGACGCTTTTAAGTTTTTACAAGTGGCAGTGGGATACAGTAAAGGAAGGTGAATTTCAAAGATGGTTTTTGAGACCTGACGAACTTTTTTCTATACCTGATATCTTCGAGAAGGTAATTCCTAAAAGTCTTTATCCTGAAGAGATAAAAAAAGGTAAAGGCGATGGGTTGGTATCTGCAGCAAGTTCAAAAATTCCATGGTGCAACGAACACTATAACTTTAAACTTAACCATGCAGATATATTATTCGATGAAAATGTCAGAAAAATGCTCGTAAATACAATAGAGAGAATAAGTTCTTCTTAACGAGTTGAAAAAAAATTAGAGTCTGTTTATAAATGCATGGAAAAATCCAAAAGCTGTCATTCCCGCAATTGAAGCGCGTCGGGTCGCCTCAGCGACTCGCTGAGGCGAGAATCCTTCTGTGAAGCTATCGGAAAGATTCCGGACAAGCCGGAATGACAAAATCAGGGATTTATAAACAGACTCTAATTTCTAATTAAGGAGAAGTTGTCAACTTAAAGGTTATAGGGATTATAATTTTATTTTCTACCTCTGGGAAAGGAGCTGCTTTCATAACTATTTTAACAGCTTCTGCATCGAGGATTTCAGAACCTGAGCTTTTTTCAATATTGATATTCTCAGGATATCCTTTATTATTGATGATGAACTCTGTCATTACAGTACCTTCGATTCTTTTTTTTCTTGCAAGAAAAGGGTAAGTTGTAGCCTTTTCAATGGCGGTTCTGATGAGGGTATAGAGATAACTTGCGTTAACCGGTTGATGATTTTTTGTATCAGATAAATCTGCGTTCTGGCTGGATATAATTTCTCCTGAGCCTTTTCTTTGCTGATCAGTTGGCTCTTTATGATTATAAATGGCCATACCAAGAATTGCCCCGGTGACAGGTTTAACGTCATCGTCCAATACAGTGTTGATTATTATTGAATCTACAGATACGCTGGTACTGTCATTTTGAGGCAGTACAGGAAAAAGCTCTTGTTTTTTAATTCCTGCTGATACTCTATTGTCACTCTTCGTTTTATTTTCATCCTCAGGGTGATCATGCACCTGTCTTATCGCCTCACTTTCTTGAGGGCTAGAGGAGTAGGAAAGTTTTTTATTGTCTTTTATATCATGGGTAGGTGTGGATGCAATACCTGGAATTTCTCTAAATAAGGACACTTTCATAAGATTCACAGGCACACGAAACGATGTAACCCTGCCAACAAGTAAAAAAGCAACAGTAATGATTGTTATATGAATGACAAGAGAAGATAGTATATTTCGCCTAAGTTCCATAGAGGTATTAAGTCTCAAGTTTATTTATTCCCATGTCACATATTCAGAAATCAATTGTAACTCCTGCAAGAAAGTTTATCCTGGGTGAGGGATAGAATGCCTTTTCAACGGGAAATCCACCGAGAACGCCAAATTCCGAATATTCGGTATTTGTTAAATTATTTATATTTAAAAAGGCATTCAAATATTTCCATTTGTAATTTACTCTACTGTTAAGGACCAGATAACTTTCCTGATCACCGAAATCATTAAGAAAATCACTGATAAAAGGGCGTTCCCCAACATAAATACCATTAAGAGCAATGGTAAACCCTCTCCCTAAAAATGTTACTAAATCAATGGACGCTTTATGTTTGGGGACATTCGGGACTGTTTTCCCTTTGAATATTCCTTCTTTGATTTCTGAGTCCATATACGTGTAGCCAGCCTTCAAAGTAAGCCACTCGACAGGTTTAGCAAAAAAGGAAATCTCGATGCCATCACGGAGCGTCTTTCCGTCCAGGTTTTCATTGGCATAGGTTACAGGATTGAAAAATATTTCTTTATCTGTATTGATTCTAAATAAATTTAGATGGGTATATATGTTATCGGTAAAATAATGTCTTATCCCTATCTCATAATCGTCTGTTGATTGTGGATCTAAATCTGTATTTACCGTGTTTGTAAAAAAACTGTAGAGTTCATCAAGCAGGGGGTACCTGAAGCTTCTAGAGAAACTGAAATAGATATAAGACTTCTTGTAAAAAGTATAGTTTATCCCGGATGTGAATAAATCTTTGTACATATCTGTTTTATCAGGCGTACTCGGGCTAAAGGCAAATTCTGCCCTGTCATGCCGGTACCCACCTGACAGAAAAAGTCTGTCTGATATGTTGATTTCATCATGCAGGTAATAGCCATAGTTTTTCTTCTGGAGATCGAACAGTCCGATTGATGTAAAGCCAAAGAAAAGTGATTTGTTGACAATATCATTATCAGCCTTTACATAATCTACTCCGAGGTTAAGTGTATTCTTTGCTTCTCCTATATCATTATTGAGGACTATCTGCGGGGATATTATCACTGTTTTAATCTCGCTGTTCCCTGAGAAATTCCCAAAATCGCCAGAGGCAAAAGAGAAAAAAGCTCTTTTCCTGAAAGACATATCTATTTTAAAAACAGCATCATTTAGAAAATATACTTCCGGAACAAATTTGAAATAATAGTCTTCGACATCTATGTAATCATCGGGATGGGTAGAGTCGGGTCTTGAAGCATCTGCTGTAAAATCACTTTCCTTCAATGCACCTGGAAGTCCTGTGTTATCCTTATGATATCCAGTGCTAAAATGTAATTTTAAGAAGTCTCTTACATTGTAGTTCAAGTTTAAACCAATATCTTTCGCTTCGGTGTCACTATTATCTCTATATCCATCAGAAGTCAAATATCTCCCTGTTAAAGAGAATGATAAACCATCGAGGTTGCCGTTTAAGTATGCACTGCTATTGAATGTACCATAGCTTCCTGCAGCCAGTTCTGCCCCTGCTTTAAACGTATCCTCTTCTTTTGTAATAATATTAATGACACCCCCGGTAGCATTATCACCATAAAGGACGCCTCCTCTTCCTCCTCTTATGATTTCAATTTTTTTCACTCTCTCAAGGGGAATTTCAGTCCAGTCAACTCCGCTCAAATCAGACTGGGTGACCCGTCTTCCGTCTACCAAGACCAGTATGTTTGAAGAAGCAGTTTCTCCAAAACCACGTAAGTCAACGGTGTAATTTCGGCGATTTCCAGAAATATCGTTTACCAGGATACCCGTCTCGGTTCTAAGAAGCTCAGGAATATTCTGTGCGGAAGAAGAATTAATATCTTTTTCGGTTATGACTGTTATATTTGCAGGAACTTTGAATGGTTGTTCCTCATATCTTGTTGCAGTGACTACGACTTCTTCCAGAATTACATTTTTCTCTTCGGCTGAAGCAAGAGAATGCAAGAAAATAGAAGTGATAAACAGGTAAAAAGCAAGAAATTGTCTCATTTTTTCCTCCCTCGAGAAATTTTTGGTTTGTGAGTTTTCCCGGCTGAACAGGTTTTCCGGCTAAGGGCTGCCTACTTGCCCGCCTTCCCATCCTGATACATCGGGACAGTGGCTTGTACTGGGCTTTCGTTCCCTTTACGGCTGCGGGGCAGCGGGAGAATTACCTGAATGGCTTCACTCCTCTTCCCTGACTTTCAGCCAATATGAGTTTAGATGCTAAGCCTTAATTTTATTACCTCCTTTCCTGAATTTGTTATTTATATCACAATTAATTGTAATTTTCAACAAGCCTGTTAAGCAGTAAATTGCTATTTTAAATAATTCGACGATATAAACAGGGTTGAATTATATTTTAATTTTCAGGTCATATTTATATATATTAATTGTTTAGAGTCCTCCGGTTAGTTTATCTATGATCTTGCCTTCGTATTCTGAAAAATCTTCAAAATTTAGAGGTGTTTTACGTGTCAGATTAAGTTTTAGAAGTTTAAAATTTAACTCTTTTATTTTTTTTAGCCTTTCTTTATCATCATCAATTGTGTTCATTAATGCGAAGGTATTTATTACCTCGTTTCTAAGTTCAATTTCAGGCGGAATGCAACCTGCATTTTTTAAAAACCTGTAAACAAGCCTCAGGTCTTCAGGAATCCACGTCTCATCTTCAAAAACTATAGGTTTCCCTTTTCCTTCAATGTCATCGAATTCACCCTTTTCTATCGCTTCTAAAATCCTTCTCTCGGCAATTTTGTAAAAGAAGTCCATAACAATTACCTTATAGCAAGCATTCTGTCCAGTGCTTTCCTGGCCGGGACCCGTATTTCATTGTCTACTTTAACAAGATAAGTGGTTTCTTTCAATGCCCTGACAAGACTCTCGATCGTGGTTTTTTTCATCTCAGGACAAATCATATCTTTTCTTAGAGGATAAAATACCTTATCAGGGTTTTCTTTTTTCAATCGGTACAGAAGTCCTAATTCAGTGCCTACCACAAACTCTTTTTCAGAGGATGCCTTTGCAAATCTCAACATCCCGGAAGTGCTTGTTACGTTATCTGCCATCTCAAGTACGTCAAGCCTGCATTCAGGGTGAGCCATGAAAAGAGCCTTTGGATGCTCCCGACGAGCCCTTTCGACATCCTCGGTTTTCGCACGTTCATGCACATGACAGTAGCCGTCCCACGCAATTACCTTTTTTTTAGTGTTATGTTGAGCCCACATTGATAAATTTCTGTCAGGTATGCAGATTACCTGTTCATCAGGTAAAGATTCAATAACTTTTACAACATTTGCAGAGGTACAACAGACGTCACTTTCTGCTTTTACATCTGCTGTTGTATTTACATATGCAACGACAGGAACTCCGGGGTACTTTCCTTTTATGTCTCGCAGAGTTGTTTCACGCGGGTATATATATTGAGGAGGGATCTTAAATCCCGGAAAACCGGTTATTTTATCCCTTGGTGAATCAACGCGGATCATATCTGCCATAGGACACCCGGCTTCTACCTCTGTCAGGAGCACTTTTTTATCAGGACATAAAATCGAAGCGCTTTCAGCCATGAATCTCACACCTGCAAAGACGATAACCTCGCAGTCTATAGTTGATGCAGTCCTTGAAAGTTCAAGTGAATCTCCAACAAAGTCGGCAATTTCCTGAACCTCGTCCCGCTGGTAATTATGGGCAAGTATGATTGCACGCCTCTGATATTTTAGTTTAAGAATCTCTTCCTGAAGAAAAGGTGCTTCAGAAGGCATTTAGAACCTGACGGGATTCTTTGTTAAGAGAGTGGAATTTGTGAAAAGAACAGTACCGTCCTCTAAAATGATTTTATAAATTTGTTCGGGGGTATCATCTTTCTTATTTGGCTCATTGTCTAATGAAGTATATACCGTCTTGCCATTATAAAGAGACAGGACCTTCTTGACATACTGCCGGGTTTCAGTAATTGGAGGGATATACCCGAATTTCTCAACAGTCTTTGGCCCGGCGTTGTATGCAGCGAGCGCAAGGGTAAGGTCTCCATTGAAGCGGTTTAATAAATATTTGAGGTATTTTGTACCGCCTTCAATGTTCTCCTCAGGGTTGAAAGGATTATTTACATTCATATTATCAGCTGTAGCAGGCATAAGTTGCATAAGCCCCATTGCACCTTTACGCGAAATAGCCATGTGGTTCCAGTTTGACTCGGTTGTTATTACTGCTTTAATAAGTGAAGGGTCCAAATTATATTCTGAAGCTTTCTCATGTATAATGCGGTGATAACTTTTGGGTTTTTCTGAGCCTGTGCCGGTAGAATGCCGATCCGTGGATGTGTTCGAATTATCTTTAAAGACCCTTTCTGTCTTTTTCCCAAAAGTTGTATCAGTATAGCACGTTACTCCATTTTCATCTGTGTACTTATATATGTCAGCATGAGCAATGTTAGAAATAAATAACATAAAAGAACATATTATCAGTATATGTGTCATGTTAAAATCTTATCATTAAGGTATATGTCTGTCAACATTATGCTGATGGGCTGGAGTATTTATCGTTAATCTGTTAATTCTTTTATAAGTCCTTCTGGCGTGGATTTAATTTTTATTACCGGAATCCCTAGTGTTTCTTCCATATCATTTAAGGTTATATTATCTAAAAATTTGTTTTCTTCATTAAGTACAACATCAGGAATTAGTATTATTTCATGACCTTCTATTTTATCTAAAAAGGTTTTTATAACATCTCTTCCTGTAAGAAGTCCTGTAACTGAAATAGATGTACCAAAGAACTTGTTCTCAACAGGTACTACATTAAGAATACTATTTTTTTCTTTCTCAGACAGTCTTTCTACGAACTTCTTAAGAAAAGGATAAAAAGATATTCCTGTAAAGGTAAGGAATTTCTTTTTATGGTGTAATATCTTTGGGAGTTTAATTTTTTTTGCTTTATACATAAAAAGCGGTACCATGCCGACGCCGTTTTCTATCTGATGCAGCTCCCCATATTCAGCGATTGGAGGGAAGGGAAGACCTGCTTTTAGATACAGCTCGTCTGCCCCGTATACGACAGAGTTCCCGTGTTTCTTCCTGAACCGCTTCTGATATGATTCTATGGTCATTATTGCCTGTTCAGCTTCTTTCTTTTCAACTGGTCTGATTCTGTGTTTTCTATATGAGGTAAGGCCAACCGGTACAACTGCGATAGATAATACATAAGGATAAAACCTGTAAAGATCACTTAGTGTCTGTTTCAATTCTTTCCCATCATTGTAACCCGGACAGAGTACAATCTGTATATTAAATCTTATTTTGTTGTCACTAAGGAATTTGAGTTCTTTGAGAATGTCAGGAGCTTTAGCATTTCCCAGGAGTTTATTCCTTAATGACATGTTTGTTGAATGGACGGAAATATACAGAGGGCTTAACCTCTGCTCTATAATACGTTTTTTGTCCTCTTTGCTAATATTGGTCAGTGTAATGTAATTCCCGTATATAAAGGACATCCTGTAGTCCTCATCTTTTATGTAGAGAGTTTTTCTGAGACCTCTGGGAAGTTGTTTAACAAAACAGAATAAGCAATTGTTTTTACAAGTCATTACCTTAAAGGGTTTAAAATCAACCCCAAAATGTTTAATGCTCTTTCGGGTTACATTGACATTAATATTTTCCGCTCCTCTCTTTAGTTCCATTTCCAGGTTGTCATCCGTGCTGTAGAACATAAAATCAATTGGATCCCGTAATTTGTGGGAATTAATAGAGAGCAGGGTATCACCGGGAAGAAGCCCCAAATTATCAGCTGTGCTGCCAGGTTGTATGGTATCTATTTTTATACCTTTTTCAGCCGGCATGTGATAGCTTTAACCCTCTAAAAATGTAATGAATTCCGGAGAGTATTGTTATACCTGCAGTTATTAATAGAAGAATATAAGGCATATCTGGCAGGAAAAGAAAATTGATGTCTATAAGGACGTAGGCGATGAAAATACTCTGTACCCATATTGTGACCTTCCCAAGAACTGTTGGCTCAACCTTTGAGGTATCAGCAATGATAAACATTAGAAACCATCCAGTCAGTACAATAATGTCCCTGCTTATGACTGTGATGGTAAGCCATTTAGGTATTAAGTTATAAGTTGACAATATAATAAATGTTGTAACAAGAAGGAATTTATCTGCAAGAGGGTCGAGAAATGTGCCAAAAGCAGTTTTCTGGTTTTTAAGGCGTGCAAAAAGACCATCAAATAAGTCTGTAAGAGCGGCGATTATAAAAAGAAAAAGAGAATAGTCATACCGTTTATATATTATCGATGTGATAAATACAGGGATGATAACTATCCTTGTTATTGTAAGTGAGTTGGGTATGTTTAACACCCTCACGTTAAAACCTCCGCACATTAAAAATTATAAGTCCTAATATCTCAGTCCTGAACAATTTTTTATATAAAATTCTGTCTGTAAATTATATAAGTTGTTTTTCAGTAATTTGATATTGTTTTGTCTGGTTGAGTAAGATTTTATCCGGGATATTGTTTATATTTTGTATCCCCTCACAAAATTTCTTGAAGAATTATTTAAGGTTTTATTACGGGATATTTAAGGGTAATCCTTGGAACCTGAGTTTCAGTCCAAGTCTATTATAACATCTGCCATTTATTTTTCCATTCATCAAGGATAATATAGTTGCTGCGTGGCACTTCTCGATAGCAAAATCATTATTAATTGATTCAAGCAATGATGCTGAAAGATATTTTCTGGCAGTATTATTTTTGTGGTTTAATAAGGCAATTTCTCCGAGTCCGAGTTTACAGTAAATTAGACCTCTCGGATCCTTTGTTTTCTTGAAGAGCAGCATCGCCCTGACAAGGTAATTACCGGCTCTTTTATAATTGCCAATCATCTTATGTGTCATTGCGAGACCCCATAAAGTATAAGAATAACTTACCCTGTCACCTATCTTTTTATACAGTCTTGTTGCTTTTGAAAAATAAGTAAATGCATTTTTATAATCTTTCATCATCCTGTAAGCATTTCCAATGCCACAGTAGGAATATGCTATGCCAAACTTATCCTTATTGGCTGAGAATAATCTGTTAGCAGATATATAGTAATTAAGGGAATCCTTAAATCGGCCGACAATACGAGATGTACCGCCAAGACCGCATAGACAGTAACCAGTACCCTGAACATCTTTAATAGACTTAAATAATTTATATGACTCTTTAAAAATATTGAGTGCATTTACAGCATCTCCCTTTATTCGTAAAGCTCCTGCCTCTGCCCACAGGGTAAATGCAATACCCTGAAGATCCCCTTTTTTTTGGTATGTCTTTCTTGATTCTCGGATGAGGTTAATGGATTCCTTCCATTTCCCCTGTGCTCTTAATGCGAGAGCCAGTCCAATTCTGGAGTCAGCGACCCTAATTGAGTCCTTTATTTTTTTAGCAAGTTCGATTGTGTCTTTATAGCTTTTTAAAGCAAGGCTAAAATTACCTACCATTCTGTAAATATCACCTAAAGAATGCATACAATTTAATATCCCATGCTGATCGCGTGTGTCAATGTATCCCTGCAAAGCCTTTTTGAACAGTCTGAGAGATTGTAGATAAAAAGACTTTTCCCTCAGTTTTTCTGCATCAGAAAGGATATTATCTATTACCAGAGAGTGTTCTGAATTTTTTAACGATTGTTTCATAATCTCCTGAATTAAAAAAAGCAGACCCCATTACAAGAATGTCTGCTCCTGCAGATATGATTTCCTGTATGTTATCGAGTTTTACTCCACCGTCTACTTCTATAAGGGTTGAAAGTTTTTTTTCACTAATACGGTTTCTTAAAACCCTTATCTTCTCTCTTGTCTCCGGAATGAATTTCTGTCCACCGAACCCGGGATTAACAGACATCAGGAGAACGAGGTCTGTATCAGGAAGTATATGTTCAAGACTCCCCACGGGTGTTGACGGGTTAAGTGAGACGCCGGCCTTTACTCCACTTTCTTTTATCCATTGTACTGTTCTGTGCAGGTGTGTAACGGCTTCATAATGGACAGTCAGATAATCTGCCCCTGCTTTTATAAAATCTTTCAGGAATTTATCCGGATCTTCAATCATGAGGTGGACATCGAGTGGTAAGGAACTGATCTTACGGATTGACTCTACAATAGATGGACCTATAGTTATATTAGGAACAAAATGGCCGTCCATGATATCAATATGGAGCATATCAGCTCCTGCATCCTCGGCATGCCTTATCTCTTCTCCAAGTTTTAAAAAGTTGGCGGAAAGTATTGAAGGTGCTATCTTAACCATATTTATATCCAGTCGCGGATAGAATTTCGGATATCAAAATTAGGATTTCTTTCCATATTCAGTCAGGAGCCATTAATCATTCGAGTTGGAGGTTTATCGTGTCTCCAGCTTTTATCTGTTTGCCGGGTTCTGGTTTTTGTGATTCTATTGTTTCTCCTGAACCTGCAGTTGCAATTTTCAGGCTAAGCTTTTTAGTGAGATTGTTAGCTTGTTCAAGAGACATATCTTTGAAATCAGGACAGCTATAGATTATATCATAAGGCCCGATACTTACAAGTAATGTAATTTGTTCACTGACGTGTTCATCGGGTCTTGGTTTTTGAGCTACGATTCTGTCCTTTTCTGCAGTGTCTGAATGTACCTTGATTAACTTTGCTATTTTTACTCCTTTCTGAAGTAGTATTTCTTCAGCATTTAATAATGTTTCATTCATCAGCATTGGAATCGATTTTACTTTCGGGCCTTTACTTATTATGACTTTTATAACCCTTCGTTCTTTAACCTTATTCCCGGCTGGTGTATCCTGTCTGAGAATATTTCCTGTCGGGACAATAGAATCATAGTCTTCACCCTCAATTTTCAGATATAGCCCATTTTTTGAGAGCATGTTGTTAGATTCCAGAAGGCTTTTGCCGTAAAGTTCAGGAACCTCTACTGTGCGGCTAAAACTCAGAACCTTAAAAGTAAGAAATCCAAAGAAAAGTCCGAGCAATATAAAGGCGAGCATATAAACAGGAAACCTTATTAAATTATTCGTTTCTTTTTGCAAAACCTTACCTCAGAGAATTTTCCAACCCAATAATATCAAGATATAACTCACTGTTTTAATGTGTATATTCCAAAACGTTTAATGTTAAGAAACCTTTCCAAAAAACTCAATTGCCTCTTTGACCTTTGTCAAATCAACTCTTGTGTTAACACATGGCCCGAATGGACGTTCGTTTGTTATTCCCAATATAGGAAGTGGATATGTGTCAGCTATTCCGCTGCTCAAGTCGTTTTCACATGCAACGGCAACTACCGCCTCCGGGTTTATATCATTGACAACCCTTCTTGCAAGAGACCCCCCTGTTACAACAGAAAGCTTTAAATGATTGTCGTCTGCAATCTGAATCAGGTCTCTGATTTCACATTTGCCGCATCTTTCGCAGTTGTAAATGTTATATGTAAGTCTTATTTTACATTCGTTTGTCTGGATGCAGTGTGGCAGCAGGAGCAGTATATTATGTGCTTTTGGCTTTTCTCTTCTAACAAGTTTATTATTAAGGTTAATGATAAACTTCTGATAGTGCTCTTTTTTATTTTTCAAGAATGCGCCTGTGAGCATAAGCAGGGGATATAGAATTTTAAGAGTAATACCTCTAAACCATTTAAGTCTCATCAAAAAAGGCACCCTCTTTAAGTCGTCTACCCTGGAGGAAGGCTTTAGAAGACATCGGCATTTTGCCCTCCGGCTGAAGTTCAATTATCGATATTAATCCTTCCCCTGTGCCAACAACAAATGCATCGTTAGCCTTTTCAACCCTGCCGGGCAAACCAGAACCTTCAATTACCATTACTCTGGTAATTTTAATCCTTTCTTTATTTAAATAACAATAGGCACAGGGCCATGGATACATACCCCTGACAAAATTGAATATCTCTTTTGCAGTATTCGACCAGTTAAGCCTTCCATCGTCTTTTTTAAGAGGAGGGGCATAACTTGGTAATCCCTTCTGTGGAATTGGTTTGATAGATGTATTTTTTATGCCTTTTATAGATTTAATCAATAATGATGCACCCAACTCTGTAAGCCTTTCCCCTAGTGTTATAGTGTTGTCGTCATCGTGTATTTCTGTTTCTTCCTGTATCAGGATATCACCGGTGTCAAGTCCTTTGTCCATGAGCATTATAGTTATGCCGGTCTTCTTTTCGCCATTAATTATAGCCCACTGAATAGGGGCTGCTCCCCTGTATTTCGGCAGCAGCGAGGCATGTACGTTAATACATCCATGTAACGGCAGCCTGAGGATGTTTACGGGCAATATCCTTCCATATGCAACTACAACAATTATTTCAGGCATCATGTCGGAAAGCTCTTTAAGAAACAAGGGATCATTTACGTTAAACGGCTGTAAAACCTTAATTCCTTTTTGATCTGCAAATTCTTTGACAGGTGGTTTAGACAATATATGACCCCGTCCTTTTCTTTTATCAGGCTGTGTAACAACTGCTTTGACGTTTTCACCTGATTGAAGAAGTGCGTTAAGTGATGGAATAGCAAATGCAGGTGTACCAAAAAATACTATATGCATTTAATTTAAGAGTAAGTTGAGACATATGAGATATTGGGATAACCACGCACGGTATGAAGTTTCATAAAAGAAAAGACTTTCATCTGTACCAAGGATAGGGGTGTTTTTATTCAGCAGACCGAGGACAGGTGAAAGACTATTTTCATATCCTGGTGTTTTCACTTGGTACTATTTATTTCCTTAAAGGCCTTTTTATAGCGTCTCTTAAAGAATTCCCTTTTAATAGGGCTAATCCTGTCGATAATAAGAAGTCCTTCAAGATGGTCTATTTCATGCTGCAGGACTCTTGCGAGAAGACCTGTTCCTTCTATCTCAAGGGACTTGCCTTCTCTATTACTGCCTTTTACAAATACCTTCTCAGACCTCTTTATTGTTGTCATATATCCCGGGATGCTCAGACATCCTTCCTCAGCTTCAACCGTACCTTCTTTTTCAACCAGCACCGGGTTAATGAGTATTATTAGTGACTTCCTGTCTTCGTTTAGACTCGTATCTATCACACAAAGCCTCTTTAAAACCCCGACCTGGTTTGCTGCGAGTCCTATGCCTCTTGCAGCATGCATTGTCTCTATCATATCATCTATGAGATGCTGGATATTGACATCTATCTTTCCGATAGGAGATGCCTTTCCCTTTAGAGATTTATCTGTGTATTTTTTTATTTCAAGCAAAGCCATTGTTTTATTATAAAACAATTAGATAATGTCTGTCCTATAAAAGCTGATTTTTCTTGACGAGGCATTTGACTACAATATAGAATTTCATATCTTCTAAAACTATTTATAGGAAGATGTAAAATCAGTTAAAAAGTATTTTGAAATCTGGGAATGAGATGGTGTATTATATACGGTATTTCAATCTATAGTAAATGCATCTCATACATTTATTGTCGGAGGTTTTTGGATTAAAAGTATCAATTTAGAATCTAAGTATGAAAGAGAGACATACAGACACAGTACATCACACATCATGGCCCATGCTGTGAAAGAACTCTTTCCTGATGCAAGACTTGCGATAGGTCCTGCTACTGATGAAGGTTTTTACTATGATTTTGATATTGATAGGGCTTTTACTCCTGATGACATTACTTTGATAGAAAAAAAGATGTCCGAGATAATAAAGAAGAATAGCCCGTTTGTACGCAAGATTGTTCCAAAAGATGAGGCAATCGAACTGTTCAGGAGTAAAGGTGAGAGTTATAAAGTCGAACTCCTGGAAGAGATAACTGATGAGGAAGTCACCCTTTACGAAGAAAACAATTTTACGGATCTCTGTAAAGGACCGCATATCAAATCAACAGGACAGATTTCCTCGTTTAAATTATTGAGTATAGCGGGTGCGTACTGGCGAGGTAATGAGAAAAATAAAATGCTTCAGCGTATTTATGGAACAGCTTTTACAAAAAAGGAGGACTTGAAAAAATATCTTGAATACCTTGAAGAGGTTAAGAAGAGAGACCACAGGAAGCTTGGCAGAGAACTTGACCTTTTCAGTAGCAGCGAAGATGTAGGAGCTGGACTTATCATCTGGCACCCCAACGGTGCCTTAATAAGAAGGACTATAGAAGAGTTCTGGTTAAATGAGCATTACAGGGCAGGTTACAAAATTCTTTATTCTCCGCATATAGCTAAACTTGATCTATGGCAGAAGAGTGGACATCTCGATTTTTACAGGGAAAATATGTATTCTCCGATGGAGATTGAAGGGATAGACTACGAGATTAAGCCCATGAATTGTCCTTTCCACATTCATGTTTATAAAACTTCCTTAAGGAGCTATAAAGAACTTCCAATCAGATATGCTGAGCTAGGGACGGTTTACAGATACGAAAGGTCAGGCGTGTTACATGGTCTTTTGCGCGTCAGAGGATTTACACAGGACGATGCTCATATATTCTGCAGGGAAGATCAGATTGAGGAAGAGATATTGAATGTTCTTGAGTTTACTCTTTTCATACTGAAGGTATTCGGATTTGAGAAATATGATGTGTATCTTTCAACAAGACCTGAAAAATATGTAGGAAGTCTTGAAAACTGGGAAAGGTCTACGAATGCCCTCAAAAATGCATTAGAGTCAAGGAGGCTTTCATATGAGATAGATTCAGGTGAAGGTGTTTTTTACGGACCAAAAATTGACATAAAAGTCAAAGATTCACTTAACAGACCATGGCAGTGCAGCACTATACAGGTTGATTTTAATAATCCAGAAAGATTTGATATGACTTACAGGGGAAGTGACGGAAAAGAGCACAGGCCGATAATGATACACAGGGCGCTGATGGGTTCTTTGGAAAGGTTTTTCGGGATACTGATAGAGCATTATGCAGGCGCATTTCCTTTATGGCTAGCACCTGTGCAAGTTGAGATACTCACAATCGCTGAGAGGCATAATGATTATGCGGTATCTTTATCAGAAAAGCTAAAATTAGAAGGGATAAGAACTGAGTTGAATATTGAAAATGAAAAAATCGGTTATAAAATAAGGAATGCCACTATTAGAAAAGTTCCATATTTAGTTATAATAGGCGACAAGGAAATTTCAGAAAGAAATGTTACTGTTAGAAAACGTACAGGTGAAAACATAGGCCCGTTTACTGTAGAACAGTTTGTCAGGATGGTAAAAGATATCCAAAAGGCCAGAAGCCTGGAAATTTAGATACCGGATCGTGGATATTTACTTACATTATTAGTTTATAAATTTTTTCAGGAGGTGAGAGCATAACCAAGAATATAAGAATTAACGAGAAGATAAGGGCTAAAGAAGTCAGGCTGATAGATGTTGACGGAAATCAGCTTGGCATTATGTCTGTAAATGATGCATTAAAGATTGCTGATGAGAGAGAGCTTGATCTTGTGGAAGTAGCATCAAATGTTAGCCCTCCAGTCTGTAAGATTCTTGATTTTGGTAAATACAGATATCAATTAAGCAAGAAGCAGACTCAGAGGAAGACGATTGATGTTAAAGAGATTAAAATCAGGCCTCAGATAACTGAGTACGATCTTGGTCTGAAAGTGAAGAGTATCAGGCGTTTCCTTGATGAAGGAAACAAGGCAAAGATAACCATGTTTTTTAGAGGCAGGGAAATTATAAGGTCTGAACTCGGCATGAAGGTATTCGGGAAAGTAATTCAATTACTTACCGGGAAGTTCAATATTGAACAGAACCCAAAACTTGAAGGTAATCGCATAACAATGGTTGTTTCCCCGAAATAACCATTTAAAAGTAAAGAGGTATTAATTAAGGAGGATAAATTGCCTAAACTTAAGACTCATAGAGGAGCTGCGAAAAGATTTAAAATTACAGGTACAGGCAAGATAAAGAGATGGAGAGGATATAAGAGCCATCTTCTTACAGGTAAATCTGCAAAGAGGACAAGAACACTAAGAACATCTACTTTAGTTTCTGATGGGGAATATGTTAATATAAAAAGGTTGCTTCCATATCTATAAGTGCAAATTAAAAATTAATACAATGAATTTAT
>MHEF01000154.1:43832-52866 GCA_001805125.1 Nitrospirae bacterium RBG_13_39_12 | reverse complement strand
GAGGAAAAGATGCCCAGGGTAAAGGGTGGATTTAAAACAAGAAGAAGAAGGAAGAGGGTATTAGAGAGAGCGAAGGGCTATTACGGTGCAAAAAGCCGCCTTTACAGGGTTGCTACGGAAGCTGTTGATAAGGCTTTGCAATATGCATATAAGGATCGCAGGGTTAAAAAGCGGGAATTCAGGTCTCTCTGGATTATCAGGATAAATGCAGCTGCACGTGCGTTTGGATTAAGTTACAGCCAATTCATGTCAGGAATGAAAAAGGCAAACATTGTGTTAAACAGAAAGGCGCTTGCCGATATCGCATACAACGATCCTGCTGCTTTCGGTCAACTCGTTGAAAAAGTGAAAAATTGAAGTAATAAGTGGAGGAAGTCCTTTCACTAAAAAATTCATTTCTTGAAGAATCAAGAACAGTTACATCTCTGGCTGAACTCCAGCAACTAAAAGTAAAATACTTAGGTAAAAAAGGGTTAGTTACCTCGAAGCTAAAATTTCTTTCCGGGATATCCCCTGAGTTAAGACCGGAATACGGAAAAACAGTAAATGAAGTTAAAGGTTATATCGAAGAACAAATAAACAGGATAGAATCCCTTCTGAAAAAAGAGGATCATAAAAAGCGCATTCTTTCAGAGGCTTTGGATATAACCTTACCAGGCAAGTTCACACCTTTTGGCAGAGAGCATCCTATCAATAAAGTACTTTCTGAAATAACCAGAATATTTATTTCAATGGGATTTGAAGTTGAAGAAGGCCCTGAGGTCGAACTTGACTATTATAATTTTGAAGCATTGAATATGCCGAAGGACCATTCTGCGAGAGACATGCAGGATACTTTTTATATTTCTGATGATGTTGTACTCAGAACTCATACATCCCCTGTACAGATCAGAGTCATGGAAAAAAAGAAACCGCCTTTAAAGATTATTGCTCCTGGAAAAGTTTACAGGTGCGATGCAGATATATCACATACACCCATGTTCCACCAGGTAGAAGGGTTCATGGTCGATACAGCTATTTCTTTCAGCGATCTGAAAGGGGTGCTTGAATCGTTCATACACAGCTTTTTTACCGTGGATACCCCGGTAAGATTCAGACCCAGTTACTTCCCCTTTACAGAGCCGAGTGCCGAGATAGATATCGGTTGTCCATTCTGTGATAGGAAGGGGTGTAGTGTTTGCAAAAAATCAGGGTGGCTGGAGATATTAGGTGCCGGTGTGATAAATCCGAGGGTTTTCGAAATGGTCGGATATAACCCTGAGGTTTATTCGGGATTTGCCTTTGGTATGGGTGTAGAGAGAATGGCTATGCTCAAATATTCGATAGACGATATAAGGCTTTTTTTCGAGAATGACATGCGGTTTTTAAAACAGTTTTAATAGGCGCCTTGATTTAAAAGACCGGATTTCTAACCCATCAGAGATGTCCAAAATATTCCTGACTCATTTATCAAGTTTGCACTTTTCGAACCGCCAATAGACTATTTGTTTCACCTACTACTATTCTGCAGATGTTAGGAATCAAAAATAGTGAAGATTTAGATGGAAATAAGCATAAATAATCAGTTGACAACAAAGCGACACTAAACTTGGGAGTCTGACTTGAATGTACTAATTAGGTTTTTTCTCTCTTTTATGAGTTGGTGATATCATCCTTACTTGGCGCAACCGTAATTGAAAAGACACTTTTCCCCTTGCCCTGAAATTTTGGAATCATCAGTGCTCCAGAATCAAGCTGCCCGTCTTTCGCAATAAGGGTAATCAACACTTTTTCATTGGGAGCATTTGATTCTGGAAAGATGTTGTCAGCTGAACCGTATGCCACTTTCTCACCCAAATACCTGCCAGGTTTTAGTCGAAGAGGTGTAGTATCCACAGTTGCCCTAGCTTTAATTTCGAGCTTGAGAATAGTAACAAATTGTCCAGGTTGGTGTTCTATAGTAGTTCTTTCGTTTGGGATAACGTCTACAGTAAACTCGAAATCGTTTTTTCTCTTATCCTTCGGAAGTTCTATCCACTGCTTCATTACATCCAACTTTAAATCTGATATAGATAGAATGCCTGCAGCGTAAGACTCTAATGTTAAAGGTTTTTTAAGGCCTTGTTGAAATATAAGCAAATCAGGACGAATTGAGAGGGCTTGGCTACCTATTTCAGATTGATTGTATTCAATCGAACCGCCCAGAATTTTAAATTGAATCTTCCAAGTGTCAAATTCCAAATGTCACGTACTACCACCTGCCAATCAAGGTGTTCAGCCATATCCAATGTTATTGCTTCTACGCTATGAGCATTCGCCTTTTTTATAGCTTCTTCAGTAAAACCTGATTTAGAAACCAAAATGGTCTTGTTAAGAGGAAGATCCTGATGCTTCCCTACCATCTCGCGAACCCACTCAACAGTAGCAGGTCGACGTTCTGCAGTGCATTCAATTCCAATAGCAATATTTATTCCTCCCACTAATTCATCTATAACAATGTCGACTTCGACATCAGCGCCAGTCCTTATATCACGCAGCATTTTGGACTCGGTGACAATAGCTTGATCAGCTAATTGTTTTTGAATCATGTAAATGATCTGTTGGAACTCGTTGCTTCGTTTTGGCATATGACTATGTTATACGAAAAAACTCAGTAATTCGATTCGTAATCTGTATTTTTGTTGAGTATATCACAGTTACTGCTTACAGGAAGAAACAAAATAAAGCCTGAAATATCGTAAGACAGTGCTTTCTATCAGGTGCTTCACTTTAACTCTTTATCAGATTTTACTCCGTCAAGTTTTGCACGGGTCATATCAGCGGATCTGATGTAAGTCCCTCTTAAATCAGCATTTGTTAGGATTGCTCCAATAAAAGTGGATTCTATAATTTCTGTTTCTCTTAAATCTGAGGAAGAAAGATTTGCATTACTTAGATCTGTTGCACGTAAGCTTGCACCTCTGATATCAGCACTGGAAAGGTCAGCCCCTATCATGCTCGCAGCATAAAAGCACACAAAAAACTAACATATTTTATTCTGAATATTTTAAATGGAGATGGTCTCTTTTTTTAATAGCATCAACGGCTTCAGCAAACCTTTCATGAAAAGTTGTTTCGATTGATGTTGCAGCACTGTTTGTCTCGCTTCTTCGTTTTGTAAAAAAGGTAACCTTCGTATTATTCTCATCAACAGGCTCTATCCATGCTCCCATAACTGCTACCGGTGAAGCTGAGCTTATTACACCGCCGGTTAACATATAGCCCTTATCTCTATGTTCTTCCAGTTCATCTATACCTTCCCAGAGAAAAACATCTTTAGCTATCTCCCATGCCTTTTCTGTGTTAACAGGATAAATTTTAGCTGTGCCTTTATCTTTGTCTTTCATCAAGTCACTCGTGGTAGCACAGCCAGCAAATATAGCAGATAATGTCATAAATATAAAAACTATTGAGATTATTAATCTTTTTTTATCCATCTTGGATAACCTTCTTTCGTTTATTAAAAGTTATGCATGTTGATTATTGATTAATCCCCATATGGTGTCAAGGGATTTCCTATGTAGAAAAGTCTATATTGCTTGTCAATCTTAGTTTGCAAATATATAATAAAGACCATGCGGTTACCGTATGAATGGCTAAGAGAATTTGTAGATATCTATGCATCTCCTGAAGAGCTGGCTGAAAGGCTTACGATGATAGGCCTTGAGGTTGAGGGAGTTGAGTCTGTAAACGGAGATGCTGTTTTTGAGGTTAATGTTACACCCAACAGACCTGATTGTCTCAGTATATTAGGCATAGCCAGAGAAGTATCCGCAGTCTTTAATGTGCCATTTGAAATCCCTACATATGAAATTACTGATAAACTGAATATTTCTGATTTTTCTGTTGAGATCGTAAGACCTGAACTGTGTAACAGATATACCGGCAGGGTTATAAAGGGTGTTAAAATCGCCGATTCACCTGAATGGTTAAAGTCGCGTCTGGAAGAATGCGGGATAAGGTCTATAAATAACGTTGTTGACATAACAAATTATGTGCTTTTAGAGCTCGGTCATCCACTCCATGCCTTCGATGCTGATACAATCAATGGTAAAAAGATTATTGTAGATACCGCCGGCATCAAGAGTAAGATAGTGACACTTGATGGCATTGAAAGAGAACTGCCGGAAGAAGCACTTCTCATATGGGATAAGCTGAGGCCGGTTGCAATTGCTGGGGTTATGGGAGGGTTAGAAACAGAGGTTTCTGAAGGTACAAAAGATATCTTTCTTGAGAGTGCTTATTTTACCTCTTTCTCTGTAAGGAGAACTTCAAAAACACTGACTCTTTCCAGCGAGTCTTCTTACAGGTTCGAAAGAGGAACTGATATAGAATTTCTTAAAAATGCTCTTGACAGAGCAGCACTTATGATAAAGGATATTGCGGGAGGAACTATCTATGAACTAATAGATAATTATCCTGTGAAGTATGTTCCTGAACCTGTGAGTGCAAGGTTTGAGAATATAAATAAAATTTTGGGTACAAATCTTTCGCATATGGATATGCTTGAAATACTTAAAAGGCTTGGTATTCAAGTTGAGGGGGGAGAAAAAGCTTTTGTTATTTACCCACCTGCGTTCAGACGTGACATTCAGGGAGAAAACGACATAGCAGAAGAGGTTGCGAGGTTTTACGGCTATGAAAAGGTTCCGATTACTATTCCAAAGAGTACTTTTTCTGCAGGCATGTTAAATACTAAAAAAATGTATGTTGACAGGATAAGCGAAGCAATGAGAAAAACCGGGTTTACAGAGGTTATTAATTACAGTTTTATGAGTCCGTCAAGTCTT
Organism: Nitrospirae bacterium RBG_13_39_12; assembly: GCA_001805125.1. GTDB lineage: Bacteria > Nitrospirota > Thermodesulfovibrionia > Thermodesulfovibrionales > SM23-35 > RBG-13-39-12. Next base: position 48,058 of record MHEF01000154.1, on the reverse strand, counting down.
GATTTGATTAATATTCCAGAGACTGACAGGAGACGTAATACTATTGTAATAAGAAATCCACTAAGGCAGGAAGAGTCCCTGCTTAGGACTACACTGGCGCCTTCACTAATTGAAAATTTTAAATATAATTTTGACAGAGGTGTAAAAGATATAAAATTCTTTGAGATAGCAAAGACTTTTGAGAACAGTCATAAACCTTTGCCTTTAGAAGAACTAAAGCTTGGTGGTTTATTTTATAGAGACAAATCTCCTTCTCTGTGGAGAGAGGATACAAAGGGTTTTTTTATAGTTAAAGGGGTACTGGAATCCGTGTTTGAAGACCTGTTGATAAAAGATTATTCATTCTCTCCAACTTTAGAACCATTCCTGCATAGAGGACAGTCTGCTGACATATATGTTTCAGGATCTTATATTGGATATATTGGAGTTCTTAGCCCTGAGGTTGTCGAGAGGCTTGACCTGAAGAAGCAAAAACCAGAGATCGTGATGTATGAACTCAACCTCGATTTGCTTTTAACAAAAGTACCTGATTCAATCAGGTATAATCCTATTCCTAAGTATCCTTATATAGAGCGTGACATTGCTGTTATTGTTGATAAACATATAAACGCTTATGAAATTGAAAAAATAATAAATTCATTTCCATCACAATTTATAGAAGATTTGTCAGTTTTTGATTCATATATCGGGGGTAATATTCCTGAAGGCAAGAAGAGCTTGGCTTTTAATATTGTCTACAGGTCTAAAGATAAAACGCTAACTGACAACGAGGTTGAAAATATTCATAATTCACTTGTGGATTATGTCCTTGAAAAAACTGGCGGAGAACTAAGGGGGTAACTTTTAAGTCCGGATAAAACAGCCTTTTCTTAAGAAATCACCCTGATATTTTAATATAATAAAACTTCAAAACGGCAGTTCTAATGACATTACTCCATGAAAGCTTCTTCTGTGGATTGGACAGGGACCATAAAGCCTGAGCATTTCAAGGTGTTCTCTAGTTGAGTATCCTTTGTGTTTTTCAAAATTATAGTTTGGATATTTAAGATGATAATCCATCATGATTTTGTCTCTTTCAACCTTTGCGATTATAGAGGCAGCAGCAACCGAAGCACTTATGCTTTCTCCTTTTATAGGTGAAATCTGTTTTATTGAGACTCTAGGGAGGGAGACCGCATCGATAATAAGTAAATCAGGAGGTCTGGAAAGATTTTGTACTGCTAATTGCATCGAAAGTCTTGTAGCTCTTAAGATATTCAATCTGTCAATCTCTTCCGGGCTTACGATGCCTATACCTATATCTATAGAGAAACTCTGAACCTTATAGAATAATGGTTCTCTTTCTTTCTCGGGTACTTTTTTGGAATCTCTAAGTCCAGTAATTCTTACTCCTTCTTTTAATACAACTGCGGCAGATACAACTGGTCCTGCAAGCGTACCTCTCCCTGCCTCATCGATACCAGCTATCCTTGAGAAACCCTTTTTTCTGAATGACTCATCATGCTCATAAATATCCATCTCTGGATTAATGAAGAATTAAGATTCCGAGCTAATTTGATTGTTGGATTTTTCTTCAAATGCTCTTTCTTTTTCCTTAATTTTTGCTGCCTTGCCTTTTTTGCCTCTTAAATAATATAATTTCGCTTTTCTTACGTCTCCTTTTTTCAAAACAACTATTTTATTTATAGCCGTAGAAAATAAAGGGAAAATTCTTTCCACACCTATCCCGAATGATACTTTTCGTACCGTGAATGTTTCTCTGGTACCGCTTCCGCGTCTGGCAATTACAACGCCTTCGAATTGTTGTATTCTTTCTTTATCACCTTCAATGACTTTTACTGAAATCCTAACAGTATCTCCTATGCGGAAATCTGTGATATCCTTTTTTAAACCTTCTTCTACAGCTCCGATTAGATTCATTGTGATTCCTCCTTTATTTCGTTTATTAATCTACAGTCTTCATCGCTGAGCCTAATATTTTCGAGAAGCTCTGGTCTTCTTTCTAATGTACGGCGCAGGGCTTCTTTTCTCCTCCATAACCTGATATCTTTATGGTTACCTGAAAGTAAAATATCCGGCACTGCCAGATCCCTGAAAATAGAAGGCCTTGTGTACTGAGGATAGTCTAGTATTCCCCATGAAAATGATTCCGTCTCAGCAGAACGATTATCACCTAGTACGCCGGGTACTAATCTGGTAACAGCGTCTATTATAACTAAAGCAGGCAATTCTCCGCCAGTAAGTATATAATCACCTATTGATATTTCGTCATTGACCAGAGAGTTTCTGACCCTTTCATCGATAGCTTCATACCTTCCGCATAAGAATAAAATTAATCGGGTTTCTTTTGAGAGTTCCATAGCCATATCCTGGTCAAATCTTTTACCTGCCGGGCTGAGCATGATAATCCTTCTTTGTGTTGTATCAGGATATAGTGTTTCCACAGCAGTAAAGAAAGGTTCTGGTTTCATGACCATTCCTGAGCTACCTCCATATGGGTAATCATCAACAGTTCTGTGTATGTCTTGTGTGAAATCGCGGAGGTTATGGACTGCTATTGCAATAAGTCCTTTCTCAAGAGCCTTCTTAAGAATTCCGCTGCCGAGATATGAATGAATAAATTCTGGAAAAATTGTAACTATACCGTATCTCATTATTTAAATTCTTCTAATGTACTGGAATTATTGGATTTTTGACGGTTATATCCTTTTGTAAGTTAGACAAAAATAAAGAGGGGGAAGGAAATGTTTTTTTACCCCCCCTTTATTTAACTGTTAAATGAAGATGCAGTCTTAATTTATAAGTTAAAGGGCTTGCTGTGTTTTATTCGAGAATCTCGAGTACGCAGCGTTTGCCAATTTTTGTCCCTGATGCACTTAGTATTGTCCTCATTGCACGTGCAGTTTTACCTTGTTTGCCTATAACTTTTCCGAGATCGCTTTGTGCTACCCTGAGCTCAAAAACAGTGGTCTTTTCGCCATCAACCTCAGTAACAGCAACCTCTTCGGGCCTATCTACCAGAGCCTTCGCCATTTTTTCTACTAAGTCTTTCATCGTCCTCTACCTCCATACGAGTTTTGGGCTGTCTACAGGCCAGCCTTGTGTATAAGCTTTTTAGCTTTATCGGTAGGTTGTGCTCCGCGCTGCAACCATAATTTCACTTTTTCCATATCCAGAACTATTTCGGAAGGGTCCTTTAATGGGTTGTATGTTCCGAGAATTTCTATAAATGGCCCGTTCCTTCTTGTCCTAGAATCAGTTACTACAACTCTATAAAAAGGTTTCTTGTGTGCTCCCAATCTTGTAAGTCTTATTTTTACCAAACCCCACCTCCTTAAAGTGTAAAAATTTTAATATATTTTGAATATTAAAGTAAAGACGTCTGATTATATGTCTTATAATTTTTATTAGGGTAGTTTAAAAAGGCAGGAATTTTGGGAATTTAGCCATCTTTTTGCCTTTAAACATCTTGAGCATTTTCCTTAACTCTATATACTGCTTTATAACCCGGTTTACATCTGAAACATTTGTACCGCTCCCTATAGCAATTCTTCTGCGTCTACTCCCGTTAATTATATTGTGATCTTTTCTTTCTTTTTTAGTCATGGAGTTTATTATCGCTTCTACCTTTATAAATTCTTTCTCATCAACGTTTAAATTTTTAACCTTATTAACCCCGGGGATCATGCTGAGTATATTTTCTATAGGTCCCATATTACGCAGCTTTTTGAGCTGTTCTTTAAGGTCATCAAATGTAAATGATTCATCTGTTATCGCTTTTTGTAGTTTTTCAGCCTCTTTCTGGTCGAATGATTTTTGAGCCTTTTCAATAAGGCTCATAACGTCACCCATACCGAGTATTCTAGATGCAATCCTTTCGGGATAAAACGGTTCAAGCATCTCGACTTTCTCTCCGACACCAATAAATTTTATTGGTTTTCCGGTTATGGTTCTAATAGAGAGTGCAGCACCGCCTCTTGCATCTCCATCCATCTTGGTAAGAATTATCCCATCAATGCCTATTTGATCCTCAAAGTTTTTTGCAATATTTACTGCATCCTGTCCTGTCATTGCATCAACTACAAGAATAACTTCTTTTGGTGAAACGTTTTCTTTTATCTTCTTTAACTCGGTCATTAGTGAATCATCAATGTGCAGCCTGCCTGCGGTATCAAGGATAACTATATCCCTTGCGTCAACCTTTGCTCTTTTAACTGCCTCAGTAC
>MHEF01000154.1:17892-43812 GCA_001805125.1 Nitrospirae bacterium RBG_13_39_12 | reverse complement strand
ATATCCTTTGAATTGTATGTAGGGATATCTATTTGTGAGCCTAGTGCAACGAGCTGATCGATAGCAGCAGGTCTCTGAAGGTCTGCGGCAACAAGCAACGGCCTTCTGCCTTCTTTCTTGAAAAGCCTTGCGAGCTTAGCAGCTGTTGTGGTTTTTCCTGAACCGTGCAGTCCAACCATCATAATTATAGTCGGGGGATTAGGGGATAGTTGTATCCTGCTGTTTGTCTTCCCGAGAAGTTCACAAAGCTCTTCATTGACTATCTTTATTACCTGTTGTCCCGGCGTAAGACTTTCAAGAACTTCTTTGCCAATAGCCTTTTCTTTTATCTTCTGAATAAAATCTTTTACGACTTTAAAATTGACATCGGCTTCTAAAAGGGCAAGGCGGATCTCTTTAAGAGCAAGTTCAACATCTTCTTCTTTTAGAAGACCTTTTCCTTTTAATTTTTTAAATATGGATTCCAGTTTTTCAGTTAGTGATTCAAACATTTGTAGGTATAAAAAATCTCCTCATGCAGATTTTATTGGGAAACCGGCTTTGCCTCATTACTATTAATAAAAGTTTGATAATAGCCGTTATGAATTAAGAAAAGAATCTATTTTTGCCTTTAGATGCTGTTTAGGGACTACGCCTACTATCTGATCGATCTTTGTACCATCCTTAAAAAACATAATAGTTGGTATACCCATAATTTTATATTTGCTGGCGATATCAGAGTTTTCGTCAGTGTTGAGCTTCAGAACCTTTACTTTTCCGGTGTATTCTCTTGCTAACTCTTCAACTGTGGGCGATATAATTCTGCACGGACCACACCATGCGGCCCAGAAATCAATCATAACTAATCCTCGTGCCTTGATCACCTCATTATCCCAGTTAGATGATGTGACTTCAAGTATACCTTCTGACATGGAAGCCTCCTCTAGTCCCCACAAGTCTGGCAGGGAAAATTACAAAATTGTTTATTAATTATATTTTCAATAAATGATCTTTGTCAATGACTGCCATGGCGGAAAATATCATTGATTGACAGCTTTGAAGATTTCTGCTATTTTTTATCAATGAAAAGATATTTTCTGCCCCTGTTATTAATATTACTTTTCCCTTGTGAAAATTCATATGGGTTTGAATTAACCGGACTTAAGCCTGTCGATCCGTATGGCATTTTTTCGACTTTCAGTGCTGAGAGCGTTTCAAAAGGCAAAGCTGCATTTTCAACCGGTGCTGAAGTATTAATAGATCCAGATTTCTACAGGTTTGTTTTTAAGGCAGCTTACGGAGTTACAGATAATGTTGAGCTGAGTATGACAATACCGTATGATTTTGGATCTGATACGAAAGATGGATTTGAAGATATTGCGTTAGGGTTTAAACACAGGTTTTTTGAAGAAGGAAAATATGGTCCGTCTTTAGCATACATACTGAACGCATCTATCCCGTCAGGACAGGGCGATTTAACTACAGATGGAAGTTTTGGTATTGGACTTATTGTGAGTAAAAGAGTAGGCCCGATCAATGGTCATTTAAACTTTATTTATGAAAATCCAGGTGACGGGAAACTTGATGACGAGATATCTTTTTTAGCAGGTTTAGATTTCGCTGCAGCGCATAATTTTAAAATCCTCGCAGAATTATATTGCAAGACAAGTCATATATCAGGGAAAGTTGATACATTGGAGGGGAGGATTGGGTACAGGATAAAAACTACGGATTCTATATATACTACATTCGGTGCTGGATTTGATCTTAAGAACAGAAGTCCTGAAACCAGGATAATGTTCTCTGTAACATTTTTATCTCCATCTGAAAAGCAGAAGATTAAGAAAATATATGAAGAGGAATAGTTCAGGTAATGTTTGACATCGGGTTACCGGAACTGATAGTAATATTTGTTGTTGCCCTTCTTGTTTTTGGACCAAAAAGACTTCCTGAATTAGCTAAATCACTTGGAAAAGGAATGGGTGAATTAAAAAGGGCGTTTCATGATGTAAAGGAGCAGGTTGAGACCGAGTTTGAAGACGCTAATAAAGTGCTCGATAATGCCCAGGAAGACAAGGACAGCAAAATTTCTGATTCAGATCAAAAGAAACAAAAAAATAATCATACTGTTGATAACAAGCCTGGTTGAATCTTGGATTTGAAAATTGTATGTGATAAAGGTTGAAGATTGGAATGGAAGAACATAAGATGCCCCTTACAGAACATCTTGGTGACCTCAGAAAAAGTATTATTACATCCTTAGTCGCTTTAATAATTACTTTTTTTGTTTCATTTAATTATTCTGAATATATCTTCAAGTTTATAATGTTCCCCCTTAAATACACCTTGAAATTTTCTGTGAAGGATATGCATTTATATTATATTCCTCACGATAAGCTTCAGGACACAAAGCTAGTATTTCTTGCGCCGGCTGAGGCTTTTTGGATGAATATTAAGATAGCTTTTGTGTCCGCTTTTTTAGTTGCCCTACCCGTTATATTTTATCAATTGTGGAAGTTTATTTCTCCGGGCCTTCTTAAGAAAGAGAGAAGATATTTAATTCCGTTTATTTTCTCAGGTACAGGACTTTTTCTTATCGGAGCTGCATTCTGTTTTCTTGTAGTATTACCATTTGCAATGGGATTCCTTCTTACTTACAAGGTTGGTGATTTCTTAAGGCCGATGCTTTCTGTAGGAAATTACGTTGATTTTTGTCTCAAATTCATACTGTCTTTTGGGGCTGTATTTGAGCTTCCTATTGTAATAGTTTTTTTAACACGCATGGGTTTAGTAACTCCAAAAACACTTGCAAAAAACAGAAAATATGCCATCTTAATAGTCTTTGTGGTAGCTGCTATTCTTACTCCAACGCCTGATGTATTTAACCAGACGTTAATGGCAGTGCCTATGATTGTTTTATATGAAGTAGGTATAATAATATCAAGAATATTTGTGAGGCTGAAAGGCTGAATCATGCCTACGATAAGAGGAAAAAGTCTTAAGGCAATTACTTTTGATATAGCTGAAGGTTATGTGGTTGTTAATCCAATATTTTTAAAACCAATTGATAACGAATCTCTCAAAGGGCTGTATCAAGAGATAATGAAGACCCAGACCGAAATAAGATCCGAAAAGTTTCCTCATGGTGATACACAGGCTATCAGGTGGAGAAATACAAGGCTTCAGAGGCTCTATTCTGCTTTAATGATAATTAAAAATTTTGCCAGAGAAAGGAAAATAATCCTTATCTAGGATTTGACTGCATTAAAATTGCTGTGGTAATTTTTTAATATGGAACAAATTGAAGGAATAAAAGAAGCAAGGGATATCCTGCAAGCTATAGTAAAAGGTAAAAAAACTTTCAGAATGTATCCTCAGAATAACCCTATTTATGTTAAGACATTGGAAGATTCATACGCGAAATTCAGAGATTTTTTTGATTATAAAGAAAAATTTGTACTTCAGATAAAGCATAACAGTATTTCTTATGATTCAGAACAGATATATTACAGCGATGAGAAGGAAGATAACCTGGCACTTTTCTTTTTCAAGGACGGGTTAAGGGAGTTAACTTTTAAAAAAGGTTTGCTTCAGGAAGAACTTGAGGAGTTTTTCAAGATTGTAGCTATGGATTTTGACAGAGAAGTAGTAGATGATGACATTGTGACTCTATTATGGGAAAAAGACTTCCAGAACATACAATATGTAGTTGATGAAGCGGTTCTAGTGGATTTAGATGAGGAAGATTATGAGACTAAAGCTGAAGAAGAGCTAAAGGAGAAGGTCTCGGATGTAGATGAACTGATGAAGGCATATGCAGAAGGATTCAAGGAAGAGGATGTGAAGGGTACATCGATAGTGCCTATTACAGAAAAGGATTTAAAGATGCTCGAACGGGAAATGGAAAAGGATTCATCTAATAGAATAGAAAAGCTGGCTGACATTCTTTTTGAAATCATTTACCAGTCCGAAAGTAAGAGCGATTTTGAAGATACTTTTCCATTCCTAAAGGATTCCATTAAGTTTTCAATGAAACAAGGGAATGTGTATATCGTGTTGGATATAATGACAAAGACAAAAGAAGTAATCGATGATCCATTATTTCCTGAGGATTCGAAAAAATATATGAGAAAGCTTATTTTGTATGCAGGAACCGATGAGATAATAGGACTTCTCGCAGGGCTCCTTGACGGGGGTGTTGAGATTGAGGAAAAAGTATTTGAAGGTTTCATAGAATCTCTTGATAAGAATGCTATCACACCTTTTGTTAAATTCCTTGGAGAATTGAAGACTATACATGCGAGGAAGAGTGTAATTGAATCACTAATTTTTATAGGTAAAAAGGATATACAGGCACTAGCAAGAGGACTCGATGACCAGAGGTGGTTTGTTGTCAGGAATATTATTTATATTCTCAGAAAGATCGGGGACAAAAGAGCTATTGAATATCTTCTAAAGACTGTCAAGCATGGAGACATCAGGGTCAGGAAAGAAGTAATCAGAGCCCTTGGTGAACTCGGTGGACGAGAGGTGATCCAGTCCCTGAGAGAGTGTCTTGACGATCTAGATGTGCAGGTGAGAATAGCAGCTGTTAAAGCTTTCGGTATTATTGGTTCTGAAGTTTCGAAAAAAATAATCCTTGAGAAGATCTCTGATAAGATGTTTAAGGAAAGAAATTTTGAAGAAAAGAAAGAATTTTATGAAGTACTCTCAAAATGGAAGGATGAAGAGATTATAAACTTTCTTATGAAAGTATTGAAGAAAAAGACCTTTTTCGGTAGGGCGAAGAATTATGAAAACAGGGCCTGCGCAGCTTTTGGACTTGGTCTTCTGGGATATAAAGAAGCACTTCCTATACTCAATAAATATAAGAACTCTAATAATAAAAATCTTAGAGAATATTCTTATATAGCTATAAAAAGAATTGAACATGGTCAGTAACGAAGACAAATCAGATCGCAAGAGTGCGCAGGATATAATTAATCAGTTGTCTGTTATCCTTAGAACTGCCCAAATTCATGACCCAAATAATATTGCTGTGACAACAGCTATTGACAGATTTCTTTTGCTTATTAACCCAATGATAGAAGCAGAAAGGAGCACCACGCTTGAACTAGTAGGAGAGTTTTTTTACATCGACGGTTCAAGAATACGTTACTCGCTAGAATATCTCCTTAATTTCGATTTTCTTGTCAGGGAATTTAAAAACAGAGAGATTGGAAGCGTTATTTTTAAAGATAAAATAACACCCGACGATATCAAGGTATTCCTAAAAGCATTTATTTTAGCTGGATTCTCTGATTCCCCCTATGAAAAAATTTCAGAAGTGATGGAAGAATCGAATCGTATCGTAATAGATAGACTGAAGAAAGTAAAAGAAGGCGATGAAGTAGATGTTAGAAAGATAATAAAAAAGACATATTACAATGCAGTCTCATATTCAAAGGGTGTAATGACAAAGATAAAGTCAGGAGAAAAGGTCAGTATAAAAAAGGCGAAAAGGATTGTTGAGACGATGGTTGACCAGATACTTGAAGAAGAACAACTTCTTTTAAGCATGACTGCAATTAAAGATTATGATGAATACACATATCATCATTCGGTAAACGTCAGCATACTATCGGTAGCTCTTGGACAGAGGTTAGGGTTGAGCAAGAAGGTTCTTACCGAGCTTGGACTGGCAGCACTTTTTCATGACATAGGCAAGATCGAAGTCCCATATGAGTTACTGAATAAACCGACCAATTTTAACGATGATGAATGGAAGCTTATACGAAAGCATCCTGTATGGGGTGTAAGAGCAATATTAAAATTAAGAGGTTTTGATAATTCTACCATGAGGTCTTCTATTGTTGCCTTTGAGCATCATATGAACTATGATTTTACAGGATATCCAAGAGTCAGGAAACACTCAGAGCTTGACTTCTTTTCCAGGATAGTTAGTATCGCAGACCAGTATGATGCAATGACATCTGCGAGAGTTTATTCAAGAATTCCGATGTCTCCTGATAAAGCACTGAGCTTGATGATGGAAAGGTCTGGTACACAACTTGACCCCTTGCTTCTCAAATTTTTTATAAATATGGTTGGCGTTTTTCCTATAGGTTCACTTGTGATGCTTGATACAAAAGAACTTGGCCTTGTATATGAAAGTGATGTAGTTTTTATGGACAGGCCAAGAGTATTAATTATTATTGATAGAAATGGGAACCGGGTTAAGGGACCAGTAGTAACTCTTACAGAGAAAGATGAGAAAGGCAACTATTTAAGATCCATATTAAAAATACTGGACCCTAATAAGTACAAGATAAACCTCGCAGAGTATTTGCTTTAATCTTTCTAATAAGTGCCTGAAATACTTACTATAAGTAATATTATTACTTTATAACTACACTATATTTATTCAACGGTTATCCTGAGTCTGGGAAGCGCCTGTCCCCTTCCTGGTTCTGTGGCGTTTTTCCTGACTGTATAACTTTTATCCTCAACTAACTTTTTTGTTGTTTCTCTGTTTGTCTTAGGATTTTTGGATACGCTAATTCTAACCATAATATCTTTATCATCAGATAACTCAGATAGGGTATCTTCTGGAGCATGAGGATTTCCTATTACATTATTCTTGACAGTCAATTCTATATCTTTAGCTGATAATTTTATTGAGTTTCTTTTGGGGTATTACAATGTTTCGTACAGCACTCCTGATCATTCGATTTTTAGCATTTGGTAATTCGTTAAGATATTCTGGCGGGGTGTCGAGATCGTTAGCGATTTTCCAATTTCCATAATTTTACCTCCTTATCTTTTTTATGTTTACCCATTTTTTATTTTAGGTTATTCTCAACCAACTTACAACCTAAAGGCATGTTAATTGCCAGTTGTCTCTATTTGGCTTGACACAAGAAGCTTTTAAAGATTTATATTTGTTTGTAAACCATGCGGTTTATCAAAACCAGCATAAAAAAAACGATGATTATATTGTGATTTCGAAATTCTTGTGGTAGCATTTATCAATGCGCAAAAAGCAAATTCCTATCAGTTATCAGTATCGGTTTTAATCCATATTTAGGAAAGACTTACTATATGCATTGGAATTAAAGAATATAATAATGTCCAGTAAAAGATTACGTTTTGACTCTGGTACCGGCTTTATCATCATCCTAGCGATAGGCGTTTTTTTGAGAATATACCATCTAGATCACGGTCTACCTAATTTGGTTTACGTAGATTCGTTTAAATTCGTTGGAGAGGCCGCTAGAATGGTTGCTTCAGGAGACTTTCAGCCCAAGGATTATCAGTATCCCAGTTTATATACTAATCTATTAGCTTCAATATATTCACTATTTCATGTTAAGACAGAATATGCATATTATTTAATCGGCTGCTTCATTTCGGCTCTTGCCGGCTCTGCTCTTGTTGTTGCGGTCTTCTTCATGGCACGTCTTTTTTGCAGTAATTTCGGGGCGCTATTTGCATCTTGTCTCTCAGTATTTTGTATTACGTCCATTACATTTTCTAGGATACCGGCTCCAGATATACTCATGGTTTTTTTCATGACTGCAGCAATTTATACAATGTTGCATGAGCGGATTTCAATAAAACATTTTGTACTTGCTGGAGTTTTCGCAGGATTGTCCGCAGGTTCCAAGTTTACCGGACTGTACCTGATTTTATGGTTTCCAGTTTCAGCATGGATCGTAGATAGACCGAAATCTATCACAAAAGTATTGGGCCACCTGTTTGTTACATATCTTGCATTTGCAGTAACCTTTTTGCTGACTACACCATGGTTTCTACCGATGCTAAATTTGTACATTCAGAGGATGTTGGGTGAATTTAAGATTCAGCAATACGGGCAGGTCGGTGCAGTACAGGGTGGATATTTGGATTACTTCTTCTCCTCAACTGCCACTTGGGGACAGCCGTGGCTGGGGACTTCTTTTATTACAAACCTTGGAATTCCTTTGACTCTGGCAGGGGCAATTGCTATTTTGTGGGGACTATCGAAAAGGGGAAACCCAAGGGTTTTTTTAATCACTGTATATATCATGGTCTATATTTTCCTGATTTCAGGACCTGGCCGGCTAAAGGCGTTTCGATTTGTGTTTCCTATCCTCCCTCTCCTGTATGTTTTAATCGGCTGTTTTATAGAGAAAAGCCTTATCAATACTTTAAAGCGTTATCGCACAATCTTAGGGTTGGCTCTTGCAGCATCCCTGCTTGCTTTCCCGGCATTAAAGACTATAAAATATTTAAGAGCAACAATTAATCTAACAACAAACGAGATTGCACAAGAATGGATTGCTCAGAACATATCCCCCGGAACAAAGGTATTCAGAGGACCTCTCTATTTAACCCACATTAATCAGCTGCCTCTTAAATTCTTATTACTCAAGAATGTAGGAGGTAGGTTGTATCGTCTACCTGAGGAGATAGGTCCTAATCCTGAACGGTCTCCTATATATTATCCCGAATTAATTGATGAGTTTCGGAATTACGGAGTTCAATATTTAATCATGAACTCCTATTTTGATGATGCCTTTTCCCCTGTTCCGGAAAATATCGTTTTTTTTCCGAGATCGGTTAAGGACTACCAGATGTTCCTTAAACGCCTAAATTCCGAAGCACATCTGGCTTACTCAGTGAAGGGATGGTCGGAACATCGTATAGGACCGGATATCGCTGTTTACAGGCTGGAGTAAAAATTATTCGATTTCAGTATGACAAAAAGCGTCGATACATACTATTTTATGACATTGAGGGCGTTGACTTTTAACAGACTTCAAAATTTATTTTTTAATAAATGAAATTGAATAAGCTATCAATAATTATACCTGTTTTTAATGAAGAAAAAACTATCAGCAGTATATTAAAAAAGATAGATAACGTTACTCTTATAAACAATATTGAAAAGGAAATTATCGTAGTCAATGACTTTTCTTCTGACGGTACCGATGAAGAAATCCAGAAATACATATTAGATTACCCGGATTTAAAAATTCAATATCTTAAGCACGAAAGGAATAAAGGTAAAGGCGCTGCGATACATACAGGCATCAGAAAAGCTAATGGAGAATATATAATAATTCAAGATGCGGATATGGAATATGATCCTAACGAATATAATTTGCTTCTTAAGCCTGTGGTTGATGGTTTTGCCGATGTTGTTTATGGTTCACGTTTTATAGGAGGAAATGCGCACAGGATATTTTTTTTCTGGCACTATGTAGGAAATAAGTTTTTGACTTTTTTATCAAATATACTTACTAATATTAAATTAACAGATATGGAATCATGTTATAAACTCTTTAAAACAGATATTATAAAAGGGATTGAACTTAAAGAGCAGCGCTTTGGCTTTGAACCTGAGATTACAGCTAAAATTGCTAAGGTGAAGAATATTAAGATTTATGAAGTGGGCATATCTTATTTCGGAAGAACTTATGCTGAAGGTAAAAAAATAAGCTGGAGAGATGGCATTGCTGCCATCTACTGCATACTTAAATATAATTTTATTAAAAGATAATTTATAAACTGTCTGTCTGGAAAATGGACGAATTAATCTTTATAAGCATGCTCGATGTCGGCCGATAAAACCTTAGCGAATTCCGATATTTATAAAAAATCTTTTATATGCAGTAATTACAAGGTATCTTTAGGTATCAATGAACTTTTTAGGAACGTTATAGATATGACAAAAGACGCTTGCAGTATTCGGGCCGTCATAGTAAGATGCCCGGTCTGCAAGACTCCCATGGAATGGGAAACATCCTGTAACTGACCTTCCGGAAGGCGGGTGACAGAAACTGACGTCTTTCTCCTTCAACTATTCTCATTCATTTTAATCATCCACCTCTTCCACAGCCAATCAAATATCTTACTAAGCAGTTCATAAGTAAAACCACATTATTATGTCAATGTTGTCATATCAAATGTCTTTCAAAGGAGCTGCTGGTAAAGCTTTTTCTGCACATATGCCTGCTTCAAATTGAATGAATTGCAATTTTCGGGTTAAAGTAAGATTGGTTACACTTCTACCAATAAAGGCATATGGGTGAACAGAAGGTAACTTTTTGTCTTAAGGGAGAGAAATAATTTTGCTGCATGTCTGTAGATATCCATCTGAAATCTATATTTAGCAACAAGGTCCGGTAATTCTTTTTCCCTGACAGGGAAAGTCTTGTAATCATATATACTAGCAATATTGTCTTTTATTACGATTCTATCTATCCTTCCTTTAAAGACAGTGTTCCCTCTCTGTAAAATGAATGGCAGTTCTGCATAAGCGTTTGTTTGCGGAAGTACTATGTCTTTTAAGTATCCTGAGATATCTAGAGTCTTAAAGACTTTTCTTATAATCTCAATTAGCCTATCCATGTCTTTTATTGTATATGTGGCATTTTTTAAAAGTATTAATCCCCTTTTTTCTAAACTGTCGAGACTTAGGATGCCTTTTGCAAGCTCTTCGAAGAGACTGTGAAATACTCTTCCAAGTATGACCCAGTCTTCACCGTGTTTTACTCTTATATCCAGGTCCTCAGTAACGTCCTGCCATTTAAATTGTGGCTCATATGAAATAGGTTCTATAAATTTTTGTTCAGGCAGCAGGCGCTTTGATGTACAAGTGGTAAAGGGTGTTAAATGGAAAGAAGAGTAAATTTCGTTGACATCTGATTCATTTATTATCTTGATGTGTGAGATATAGTCAAGGTTATCAGTAATATATGCGAGCCTTCCTGTATGCGGGGTTTCTTTTTTAGGTACACCTAGCATACAGAGAAAGTCTCTCGACCTAGTAACTGCAACATAGAAAAGTCTCTTTTCCTCTTCAAGCTCCTTTTCTTTCCTTTTTACAAAATGTCCTATTTTTTTCCTCTTGGTAGAATCTTCTTCGTATGCTAAGGAGATATTTTCTTCTTCTTCCTCTATCACTATTGAACTGGTTCTGGGTGTATTATCTTCATCGAGAGACGGGAGGAATACAATTGGGAACTGAAGACCTTTTGCAGCATGGACTGTCATTATTTTTACAGCATTCATACCCTCGGTGTTAATATTTGCCTTCGCTTCTTCGCCCAATTTTGTTTTTATTAGTTTTTCCCTGATATCAAGTCTTGAAAGTCCCTGGGACTCGTATTGTTCAATTAGTCCTATAAATTTTTTTATATTTAGATGCCTCTGTTTTTCCCAATAAAAACGCCATCCTTCTGTCTCTGAAAGCGTATCCTCGAGAAGCATAGCAAGGGGTGTATATTTTGATTTATCGACCCAGCCTGAGATAATATTAAATGCCCCCTTGACCTTTTTATTTTTTGGTTTTTGCATCTTGTCTATAAGTGGAATATTGTCTTTACAAATAAGCTCGTGTAATATCCTGTAGTCAATGCCGAAAACAGGAGACCTCAAAAGACAGAACAAACTGTAGTCATCTGCAGGATTAATAATAAAAGAGATCAGTTCTCTTAATAGTGCTACTTCCGGCTCGTCGTAGAAACCAATACCTTTTAATATGATGAAAGGTATTCCTTCTCTTCTTAATGCATCTTCAAATATACACAGGTGTGTTCTTTTCCTCAGAAGTATTGCGATGTCACCATAGGTGCACCTTCTCTTGATGCCTCCATCCCAAATTTCATATCTATTATTAAGAGATTGTATTCTTTTAGATAAGGATGATGCTTCACGCTCACGCCTTGTTTTTATATTTTCACCATCCTCTATAAGAATGAGCTCAACATGACCATCCCCTGATCTTGTTGCATCAAAGGGCGTATATCTGGTGCACCAATGTTTATGAGTAGAGGGAGGCATTAGTCTTGTGAATATACTGTTTGTAAAGTTTATTATTTCAGGAAGACTTCTGTAGTTTTCCCGTATTTCTTCGAAGTAATATTCTTTCCCGAACCATTCGGAAAATTCATCCCTTGCTTTCTGAAAAACACTTACATTAGCGCCTCTGAACAGATAGATTGACTGTTTTTCATCTCCTACGAGAAATATGGTCGGTAATTTCCCTGCGTCCCTTTTTGAGCCGATTCCCGAACGCCATTCTTCTGTAAGTTTATCTATGATTTTCCATTGCAGGGTACTGGTGTCCTGAAACTCGTCTACGAGTATATGATCAGTATGTTCATCAAATGAATAAAGGATATTCTGCCATTCAGGGTTTTTGATAAGGGCTTCGAATGTAAGTATTTCAAGGTCAGCAAAATCAATAAGATGTCGTTCAAGTTTTTTATTTGTATAACGATTTAAACATCTTGAATATAGCTCGAGAATTTCCTTTTCCTCTTCTCCAACAACGGGGTTAGCATTCTTTAATATAAGATCTGGATATGGCCTCTTGCTGTGCAGTTCATCCAAGATTCTGGAAAGACTATCCCAGCCTTTTAAACCCTTGTTTTTTATAAAATCAAAAAACAGGTCAGGGCTGTCTTTTTCATCCATTAAGCTTTCATATACAGATTCAGACCATAGAATAGATGCATTGAATTCATCCATTACTTCAAGGGATGGATCGAGACCAAGTTCTATAGAGAAGCGTTTCAGTATTTTAAGACAAAACGCATGGATTGTAGATATGCGCATAAGTGGCATTTTCTCACGTACCTTAATAAAATTATCAAAATTTTCCTTTTCAAGTATTTTAAGAATCCTTTCCTTCATCTCTGCAGCAGCTTTTTCTGTAAAGGTTATTGCCAGAATCTTCTCTATTTCAGAACCACTAAGCAATAAGCTTACATATCGCCTTGCAAGTTTCTCTGTTTTCCCGGAACCGGCAGGAGATGAAATGATGACATTTTTTCTTATATCAAGATACTTTTCCATGTAAAAATATTCACCTGTCTTTGAATTGTCGTTGTGAGCCCATAGGGCGCAATAATCATGCACTTTGTGTCATTTTGAGCGTAGCGAAGAGTCTCTTTGAGATCCTTCAGGCGCTGAGTCAGGATGACTGCTCCGAATTCAGGTTGCTTCGTTGTCCCTTCCCATCACTTGTCCGGATCAGGACTTCTCACAATGACATTTTTGTATTAATAACTGTTTTTTGTATATACGGACAATATGATCTTTCCGGACAATTCCTGCAAGTCTGTTCATTCAATGGAGATGCAGGGAAATATCCTCTTCTAATCTTTAATACTGTATCCACGAGGAAATGAAGACTTGCCTCAATATAATTGTCTATTGTCCGACCATTTTTTTTGTCATTTCTTCCCGGGATCCAGGATATCTTTAGGTCTTTAAGTGAATATATGCCTACACGTTCTACTTCAGTGCCGAGAGCTCTCATTAGTGCTGCATAAAGAAATAATTGCAGTGTGGCACCTTTTGTTAGAACCTGCGGCCCACTGAATTGTATTGTCCCGGTTTTGTAATCAATAAGCTCTACAAATTTGTTTTTTTCTTGACCTTTAATTGCTGACAGATGACCACTGACTGTTTTCTTATCTACTCTGTCAATTTTCCCCTTTAGTTTAATCCCCTTTGTAATCTCACCTTTAACGGATACCTCTGCACTCAAGAATGAATATCCTTCATCTATGAGGTTGCTTTCGATTTTGTATATGTCCGGAAGGATTAAAAGAAATGTATCTTTAATTAGTTCTTTCCAGTAATTTTCTAAATGTTTATCAGAGAGAAGGGTATCTATTGTTGTTTCAGCTCTAACTTTTAGGTCATCCAACCCTGAGAATGGTTTTGATATTAAAACCTGCATAATCTCATGTGCTATGGTTCCAAGAAGTTTTGCCTCAACCTCATATTCTTTTATCTCCAGGGGCTCAAGCTGTAATACTCTTTCTATAAAGAACTTCCTGGGGCATGTCCTGTAAGAGTCAATGTCAGTGACCCTTATATAAGATTCGTTCCCAAACTTATGATCGATTAGCTTTTTTCCGATGCCCTCTAACTCAGTTATATATGATGCAAAAGGCTTCCTGATTTTTCTCAGAAGTTCTTCTTCCTTTGAGAAGATTCCATGGACCTGTTGTTTTGATTCCCTGTCCCAAGGAAGGAATGGGGAAGCAAGGAAAAATCTGTCCCCCTCCATTACAGGATAAGAAAGGTTGCAGTTTTTTGCTGATTCAATCGTTCTGTAGAATGTAAATTTCTGAACAAGCAAATATCTATTCAGATTAACAAGATTAAATTGTGTTCTAACAGTGTCAGGCAGCAGATGGTCAATATCAGGCTTTGAAGGCAGGTCTCCGTCCCTGAGCCCTCCGAAGTAAAGAGTTTCAGGCTCAATACCCATAAGGTCGTGAAAGCCAACAACCTGAACACCTGTGCCTTCTGATTCTGTATCAGTAGCATTAAGGATATGTTTCAGAGCTTCTATAAATTCATGTAGTGTTTGAGGCGGGCTAAATGAGTTGCTAAATGTGAAGTTATCTATAAAGGAAAGTTCTTTTAGTAACTCAAGTGCTTTATCCTTTAAATCCAGGTTTTTATTATTGAAATCAGAGAAATCAAAATCATTCAATATTTTAATTATAATTTCGCAGTATTGACTGAAGCTCCTATTATTTTTTATAGATTCCAGTGGTGCCAATTTTTTAAAGATCCAACGAAGGTCTTTCCCAAATTCTGAAGTTAAGGAATCTTTTATTAAGCCTGACGTATTTATAGAAAGCCATGCATCTTTACCTTTAATTATCCCTGATTTCAGGCAGATATTAGGAATGCATTGATGTAAAGATAAAGGCAAATTGTTGAAATAGGGAGATGTAAGGAACTGAGAGAATGATAGCCTCGGGAAGTCATCTGCAACCGATTCTAGAAGAGCAACCAAGTCAAGAAATGGTTGTGTTCTTCCGGCAGACTTTGAGGGTGAGATGGTGTGCGGGATACCATATCTTCTGAAGACCCGGGATACTATATTTGCGTATTTGTAAAGCATAGGAAATGTGACTATTATTTTCTCCATATCCCTTGTCTTCCCGGATATGTAGTTGTGTTTTATGCTTCTGGCAATGCCTTCAATCTCCTCTTCTATGCCAGGATAAGGGTAGTAAGAGTGCTCCGTTGAGGGTTTTTCAGATGATAAATGGGACTCTTCAGTTTGAAAGTTATTTTTTATAAAATTAATATAGCTATCTGTTATATAGGTAAAGTTATTATCATAAGGTATTGATATAAGAGTATCTTCTGAATTTTCAATCAGTGCTTTTATAATTTCTTCCTCTGATTTGGTAAGTTCATAGAATCCGTCGAGAATTAGAGTAGTATAGATACAATTATGCTCCTTAATTAAACCGGGACAGGCTGCCAATACATCATTTTCATCCAAAGCAGAATGTTTACCGACAGTCTCTTGATATTCTTTGAATATCCTAAGCGCTTCATATGTTCTTGCTGAGATGTCTTCAGGAATGCCAAGTTCATGAAAAATATCCGCAAGTTCCTGTATGAGAGTGTCAATGTCTTTGCCTGTATGATGCTGTTTAATCTCATGTATGAAGTTGGTAATGATAGATGCATACCCAATCCCTTTCTTTGATATTTTCGATATTATAATAGGTACAAGAGACAGGGGTAAGACTTTCTTGTCCCCATAAAAAGAATAAAATCTTTTTGATAGTTGTTTTATAGTTAACATCTCAGGAGGTATGTAAGAACCCCCTGAGAGTCTGTGAAATTTTATTTGGCTATCAATTATTTTTTTATATGTTGGAGCAATATACAGGATTTTTGAATAATCATTGATATGACTCTTTTCAATTGCGGTTTCAAGAAGATTTTCTGTAAAACCCAAATAATTGATCGGAATATAGAAGATTTTGATAGACATACGTTACCAATAATTTTATTATAACATCATTAATATTAATCAACAGACCGGTTTAAAGGTCGGATTTATTCTATGAAGCACAAGTAATATTTTAATTGATATTATTAAATATTAATATCTAAAATCTAAAATAAACCAGGAGAAAAATATGATCTTAGGAAAACCTCTTCTTACTACACAGCAGATACAAAAAAAGGTAGAAGAACTTGCTAATAAGATATCTAAAGATTATTCGGGGAAAGACCTTGTAGTGATTGGCATTCTTAAAGGTGCATTTATGTTTTTTTCTGATATAGTTCGTGCTATCAAAGTACCAATTACAATTGACTTCATCATGGCTTCAAGTTATGTTAAGACTGAAACCTCAGGTGAAGTTAAAATATATTACGATGTAAGGGAACCCCTTTCGGATAAAGATGTTCTTCTCGTTGATGATATTATTGATTCAGGGATTACGCTTAATTATGTAAGAGAGAGTATTCTTACAAAAAACCCAAAAAGTCTTAAGATATGCATATTTCTTGATAAGAAAGAAAGAAGGATGGTAAAAGTCCCTTTAGACTATGTAGGGTTCGAGATACCAAATGAATATGTAGTTGGTTACGGACTCGACTATGACAGCAAGTTCAGAAATCTGCCTTATGTATCAGTTTTCAAGAAGGAAACATAATATTTGACCTATGTTTGAGTTAATGGTAGAGACATATTTTTCATCTGCACACCAGCTCAGAGGGTATAAGGGAAAGTGTGAAAGACTGCATGGCCATAACTGGAAGGTACAGGTTTATGTTACTTCAGAGAGGCTTAATGATTTAGATATAGCAATAGATTTCCATGAACTTAAGAAACTTACGAATGAAGTCATCGTCTCGCTCGATCATGGTTTTTTGAATGAGATATTTCCTTTTACAGAGAAGAACCCTTCCTCAGAGAATATCGCAAAATGGGTTTATGACTCTCTGAAAAAGAAAATAAATAATGACAGTAATGTCAACCTTTCTGCTGTAACGGTCTGGGAGTCAGAGACTGCATCTGCTACATACTACGAAGATTAAAAGAATATTTTGTAAAAACTTCCAAAATCATCATCTTTTCTGATAAAATTAAATTCCGATAAATTTATCAATAATTATAAACTATGAATTAATACGTTTGTTTTAATAAGACGGAGGAAAAACAATGGACTATTTTTTGACCGAAGAGCAAGTGATGATCAGGGAACTTACAAGACAGATAGCAGAAGAAAAAGTTGTTCCTGTAAGGGAAGAGCTGGATGAGAAAGAAGAGTTCCCCTGGGGAATAATGGAGGTCCTTGCCCAGTCAGACCTTTTCGGTCTTTTTATCCCTGAAGAATACGGAGGTCTTGAAAAAGGATGCCTTGAATTATGCATAGCTGTTGAAGAACTCTCAAGGGCTTGTCTTGGTGTAGCAACAACATATGCGGCAAACGCCCTCGGTACATACCCTATACTGCTTTTTGGGTCTGATGAGCAGAAAAAGAAATATCTTCCTGAAATTGCAGCAGGCAAAAGACTTGTTGCGTTCGGTCTTACAGAGGCGAATGCAGGAAGTGACGCAGGCGGGATACAGACAACCGCAAAACTCGACGGTAATGAATATGTACTGAACGGTACAAAACAGTGGATTACCAACGGGGGCGAGGCTGAGATTTATACAATAATTGCAATAACAGACAAATCAAAGGGAGCAAGAGGTGCATCTGGTTTTATAATTGAAAAAGGAACCCCTGGTTTTAATTTTGGGAAAAAAGAAAAAAAGATGGGCATAAGGGCATCTGCTACAAGGGAGCTTATTTTTGATAACTGCAGGATTCCCAGGGAAAACATACTTTCAAAGGAAGGTATGGGGTTTATTTTAACTATGAAGACCCTTGATAACTCAAGACCAGGTGTCGGTGCGCAGGGGGTCGGAGTTGCACAGGGCGCATTTGAAGAAGCTGTAAAGTTTGCAAGACAGAGGGTTCAGTTCGGACATCCGATAATAAGTTTCCAGGCAGTTCAGCATATGCTTGCAGATATGGCGACTGAAATTGAGGCAGCAAGGGCACTTGTATATTCAACAGCAAGATATATAGACAGCGGAGCAAAAGAAGTCACAAAGGAGTCTGCAATGGCAAAGGTCTTTGCGACAGATATGGCTATGCGTGTTACTACAAACGCAGTACAGGTCATGGGAGGATCAGGATATATGAGGGAATACCCTGTTGAGAAAATGATGCGTGATGCAAAGATCCTGCAGATATATGAAGGCACCAATCAAATACAGAGGAATGTTATCGGGCTGTCATTAATAAAAGAAGCAGCAAAAAAGTAAATAAGGAGAGAAGGGAACATTCCTGATCTTTAAGTTTTAACTTCCACTTATTTGACAGCTCCGGGGCATTTCATTGCGGAATTCTTTATTGTTAATAGCTGGCCAGATACAAAAATGGGGATGGAAAGCAATGAGACAACGGGGTTTGTCAGGACTAAATGGAGATTTTAATCATATG
Organism: Nitrospirae bacterium RBG_13_39_12; assembly: GCA_001805125.1. GTDB lineage: Bacteria > Nitrospirota > Thermodesulfovibrionia > Thermodesulfovibrionales > SM23-35 > RBG-13-39-12. Next base: position 25,531 of record MHEF01000154.1, on the reverse strand, counting down.
CCTTTAATACAAAAGGCATTTATGATTCAGAATCTCTATCCAATATAACATATACAAAAAATATGAAAGTTAAAGTACAGAGATGATTCATTATGGTGTGATAGTTCATGGAGGAGCAGGATCGCCTAGCCATTTCTCAGATGGATGTAAAGTTGCATGCGAGTCAGCCTTCGGGTTTATTGAAGCAGGCAAAAGCGCTTTAGATGCAGTGGTAGAAGCAGTCCGTATTCTTGAAGATGACGGCAGGTTCAATGCCGGATATGGCTCTGCATTACGTCTTGATGGAAAGACAGTAGAGATGGATGCATCTGTTATGGATTCAAAAGGTAAAATTGGAATAGTCATTGCAATAAGAAATGTTAAGAATCCAATACAAGTTGCACGTGCTGTTTTGGAAACCCCTCATGTTGCATTAGCCGGGGAAGGTGCGACGGCATTCGCAAGAAAACAGGGATTTGCACAATTTTATAAGGTTTCAGATTATGCCATGGAAAGATATAAAGAAATAAAGCAGAAAATAAAAGAGGGTAATTTAAGTGGGGAAGATTACCGTTGGAAAGACTATGATATTGAAAAGTTATGGAATTATAAAAGTGGTTCCTATAAGGATATACTATGCGACACTGTCGGATCTGTTGCTATAGATAAAAAAGGTATGCTTGCTGTAGCAAATTCTACAGGTGGATTTTCGCCGATGATGCAGGGGAGAGTAGGTGATAGCCCAATGATAGGCTGTGGTTTCTATTCAGGTCCTGCATGTGCCGTTGCAACAACTGGAATGGGAGAAGAGATTATAAAAAAAATGCTGGCAAAAACAGTTTATGATATGGTAGCCAATGGTAAAGATATCAAGAAAGCTTGTGAGCTGGGAATTAAAATGTTTTCTTCTGAAATTAAAGTAGGCATTATAGCTATATCAAAAGAAGGGTATGCGTCAATGTCTAATACTGGAATGGCAAGTTATACATTAACGCATTTTTTATAAATCCATATTCTGTGATGAAGCCATGCCAACTACAGTAATTATAAAAACAGGGGCTTTGATAATTCCGGCAGAACTTAATGACTCACTTTCTGCAAAAAAACTAAGGACACTTCTTCCTCTTGAATTGTCGATGTCCAGATGGGGGGACGAATATTATGGAGATTGTGGAATTGATGTTGAACTTTCACAAGAGGCGCGGGAAGTTATGGAAGTAGGGGAACTGGCAGTATGGCCTGCTGGCAAAGCTCTCTGTATATTTTTTGGACCTACTCCGGTAAGCAGCGGAATTGAACCAAGGGCAGTCTCACCTGTAAACCCTGTTGGTAAATTAACAGGTCATTATGATGTTATGAAAAAACTTGGCAGCTCAGTTCATGTCAGAATAGAAATTTCAAAATAGTCCTCTCTTAATTCACTTGTATCCTAAGATACAGTTTTTCGAATACATTCAATTCTGGCAAAAAGTGTGACTGTTGTTATCGGAGATTTTCGAGCAGAATATTTTGTTGTTGAATGATAAAGAGAACAAAAGAAAAATTAAATTCTACATTAATCTCAGGGCAACAAACAGTCCCGTGCCAAAAACTATATGCAGAATCAACTGCTCAAGCCAGGTAGATGCCCCCAATTTTCTTCCTAAGAATCTAAAACCAGCAACAGGGAGAGCTATGAACAGCATTGAAAGCCATAGTAAGATAATATATAAGGTGATCATCAAGACTGATGTGGCATTCCATTTCAGAAGATTAATAATGAATACATAAATGCTACCGAAGACAGCACTTGTGAAAAGGTGCAAAGGTATTCCAAAGATATACATTCTTTTTATACCAATCTTTGCTCTGATAACTTTAAGGGAAAAATATCCATCAATTAGGGTGAGGCTTGACTTGAAGATACCTATTCGATAAGCGATATCGGAGACTGTACTCATCAATATGCCTGCCAGTAATCCAGCTGTAATTCCGTTTAATGGTATCATCTTTTTACCGTAGTATTATATTAAGAGTTTTCCTCCTGCTGCTACTTCTTTTAGAGCCTCTTTATTCAATAGTCTTATTTTACGGCCTTTGATTTTGATAAGACCCTTGCGGTTCATCTTATTGAAAATTCTGGACAGTGTTTCAGGAATAGTTCCCAAAAGACTTGCTAATTGTCCTTTGGGAATATCAAGTTTAAGTTCAGAATTTCTTTCAACTCGGTCGCTCAAATAAAGTAGATATGCAGCAAGCCTTCCGGGAACTTCTTTCAGAGAGAGGTCTTCGATGAGATGAGCAAGCTGTCTGAGACGGATCGAAAGTGCTGCAAGCATATTCATGGCAAGATTCGGTTCTTTTTTAATCAATTCTATAAGGCTTGATCTTTGAAAAAATAAAAGACGGCTTTTTTCAATTGTTTCAGCATTAGCAGGAAAATGGTTACCTTCAAACATTGGTACCTCTCCAAAAATATCTCCGGGACCAAAAATATGCAGTATCTGTTCTTTTCCCTCAAGAGAAATCTTAAAAACCTTAATTCTTCCTGATATTAAAATATAAAAACCTGTGGCTTCATCCCCCTCAGAAAATATTATATGATCCCGTTTGAAATTTAATTCAACCAGGGTATTAGACAATGTTTCAATCTGTTTTGGTGATAACCCCTTGAAAATAGGAATTTGTGTAAGGATAGTTTTTGTTCCCATAATTTCTCTAGCTAAATAATATAAAAATATACTCCTGGAATCAATATTAAACTTTTTATAAATGAATTGTTTATTTTGACTTAAGTCAAGGATAACTGGTTAAGTTTTTAATTAAGATAATACTAATGGAATTAGAAAATCACTCAAATCAATTGTTTTTTGATAAAGATGTCTTAGAAAATATGCAGGAGGATATTATGAAAGTGAACAGAAAGATAGTAGAATTCGATGAGGAACTTTGTGACGGTTGTGGTCAATGCATACCCGCATGTGCAGAGGGAGCTATCAAAATTGTGAATGGCAAAGCACGGCTGGTTTCAGAAAGATATTGTGATGGGCTGGGTGCATGTTTAAAGGAATGTCCACAAGGAGCTATCAAAATTATAGAGAGAAAAGCTGATGATTTTGATCAGGAAGCGGTTGAGGAATACTTGAGGGAGAGAGAACATGCGAAAAAGACCACTGAAATAAGTCTGCCTTGCGGATGTCCGTCAAGCAGTATTCAAACATTCAGTTCGTCTTATAAGCAGACAGAGCAGCCGATATCTCAGGTCAATTCTGATTCAGCATTATCTCATTGGCCTGTGCAGATTAGGCTGGTGCCAGAGACAGCTTCGTTCCTCAATAAAGCAAATCTTCTGGTTGCTGCAGACTGTGTACCAGTAGCTTATCCTGACTTCCATCGTGATTTCCTGAAGGGCAGGGCAGTATTAATAGGATGTCCGAAGTTTGATAATATTCAGGAGTATGTTAAAAAATTTGCAGATATTTTCAGAGTGGCAGATATTCAAAGCGTCACGGTAATCGACATGGAGGTTCCCTGTTGTTCTGCCTTGCCAGTAATAGTCCGAAAAGGGATGGAAATCGCAGGGAAAGAGGTTCCTGTGAAAGAGATTGTTATCAGCATTCGTGGCGAGATCCTTGGCAAACCTGAATGCAAAGTATAAAAAATATCTGCCTTAATATTATTTTGGTAATTTTAAGTAAAATATGGATAAAAACTGATCTTTTAAAGGAGATTAAAATGTGTGATAGTGAGAGACCTGATGCGAAGGAATTTCTTGATAATCTAAAAATGCCTATGTCATTAAAGAAAAAAATATATTATTTTCTTAAAAATAACGCTATTAAAATTGTAAGACTGAAAAGTTGTTGTGGCCATCCTGGAGAACCTGGCTGCTGAAGGAAACCTTAAATGTTCACCGTTGGTGAATTCAGCTTTTTTAAATACCTGTAAAGTTATTGTAAATAATAGAAGTATTAAATTTAGCCCCGAATTCCTTACATTTACCTAAGGCGATGATAATTTTAGGTATGTCGGTATTGAAAATATGCTAAGATGGATTTGAATCTACAAACAATTTTCTGCTGACCTGATATTAATCGAATCTTGGGCTGAGCTTAGGGATTTTCATTAAACATATTGAGATAGATAAAACTGGGGTATTTAATGGAAGAAAAGTTTAAATGTCCACGATGCGGGTTCGAACAATCTCCAACAGAAGACTGTCGTAAGTGCAGGGTTAAAATCCCAAAGTACCTCGACCTTCAGAAAAGAAGAAGAGCTGTCCCGGATGGTGGGACTCAGCGACGCAGAGCAGAAGATGATCAGCAAACCAGTGAAGAAACGCCGCCAAAAGAAGATAGAGAAGTTCCTGTTGATAAACTCAAACCAATAGTAAAAGATACAACAAACGAGAAGCCTCAGGGAATAAGCCTTAATTCTGAAAAGTTTGAAAACAAAGATGGGTTAACCGGAGTTGGAGAACTATTTGATAGAACATGGGATATATACAAGAGAAGGGCAGGTACGCTCATTGCCCTTTATCTACTTTTTATAGTCTTTATGATTATTCCGATAAGCGTTTTTGTCGGGATAGGGTTCCTCTTCTCTAAAGCATTGCCGGATATCAGGGTACCACTGATTGCAGCCGGAGCTGTAGTCGGAATAATTGCAGGTATTATAACTGGATTCTGGGGTTTCGGTTCATTTATTTTTGCAGTTACAGATGAAAACCTGGGGATAAAAGGTGCTTTTGAAAAAGGATGGCAAAAGGTCTGGCCTTTTATATGGCTTTTCTTACTGCTTTTCCATATAGTTACAGGTGGATTTTTACTATTTTTCATACCAGGTGTTATATTTATCATATGGTTTGCTTTTGCACAGTTCATTCTTGCACGTGATGATGTAAAGGGAATGAACGCATTACTTAAGAGTAAAGAGTACGTGAAGGGATATTGGTTCGACGTGTTTGTAAGATTATTTGTAGTCTGGCTTATCTCAGTTGGGATAAGCATGATTCCAATTATAGGAATAGTGTTATCAATACTTTTTGTTCCTTTTGAGATGATTTTCATTTATCTGATTTATTTAGATTTAATCGCTATTAAAGGAGATGTAGCTTATCTGTCTTCTACTGGTGAGAAATTTAAGTGGGTAGCGCTTGGTACTCTTGGGTATGTTGTTATACCACTTATAATCATTGCAATTATGGGAGCAGCACTTTTAAACTCTCTTATATTCTTAAAGGGGATGTTGAAATAACGGAATCAGTAAATTTTGATTCAGAGAAACAGCTTTATCATAATTTATTTATGAAAATATATTTAATGTTAAATCTAATGAACTTTGATCGGATTAAATCTGAAAAGGAGGTAAAGAATGTTACAAGTGTATACATTGAGAGATAAAAATCGAGTTTCTGTTGTTTTTATTATGGTTTTTATCCTGGCACTCACCGGGGGTTGTGATTTTATTTCGGGTATATTTTCTAAAACACCTGCACTTAACGCACATCAGACAGAGGTCCATTCGGGAGATAAAATAACGGTTGAATTTTCCGGCATACAGAAACCTGCTCTGCAGGATTGGATCAGCATATATAGAGTGGAAACACCTAATGAAAAATATGGTGAATGGTATTACCTTAACAGTCAGAGCAAGGGGGTGCTTGTATTTACTGCTCCCGGTGAAACAGGTGAATATGAATTCAGATTGTTTCTGAACTGGCCACAGGGAGGGTATACTGATGTGGCAAGAAGCAAGGTAGTAAAAGTTATAAAATAAATATTATTCGTATGAATTTGTTGTATGGAAATTAAGCTGTAGATAACCTTTATAACCTCAAATGTAGCATTATCGTAGAATTCGCATATCAGGCTGTAAGCAATTTGAGGTTTTATTAAATAGTTCTAAATTGTTTTGCAAATTATCATATATTAATTCAAATCTGCGAAAATATCAGGAAGTGCTTCGACTATTTTATTCAGCCTAATTTTATTTCCTGTAGAAGTGATATCACTGACGATGCCAAATTTCATCCGGATTGACTCGTTTACCCCGAATATTAATGAGGCCAGTAAGAAACTCATATCGGAAAAGTATCCATCGACAAACAGTTGATGCCACTGGTGAAGTTGCCGTGATAGATTATGAATTCTATCAGATACATTTAGAATAAAATCATCGTCTGTAGATACATGTCCGTCTGTTTCTACGGATGAACAATATTGTACCTGAAAATCAGTTACCTTCTGTGGTAGAGATATACCCAGAATTTCCCATTGATTTCTGACATGGTTTTTAACTTGACGGCTGCGTTCAGAAATGTTTTCGTAATACTTTTTCGACCATAGTCCATAGGCCCTGCAACCAAAAAAACGCTTCCGGTAAATAAGGCACTCCTGACCTTCCAGAAACGGACACATTGTTATTTCAACTGGATTCAAAAAGAAGTAGCAAATAATTTTTTTAGTCAGTTGTCTGCGAATGCCTGGAGCCATCTTTGCTGAATGCTTAATAACTGCCAATACTTCCAGTAGTGTAGTTTCTGGTAGTATTGAACAGCAGAGTGTTCTGCGCTGGCAGCTAGTTGACGGTAGAAGAGCATACGTTTCCTCAAGCACCCTGCGCTGGGAAACTGGAGCCTGCAGCAGATTCTTAATAATATTTAGCGAAAACATAATCTTATATCAATTCCCAAAAATAATAAGACATTCTTTCATACTTTAAATCTGACGCTTTTGAAATGAGGGATAAACTTTTATCAGCTTATACATGGTTTCTGAGCATCAGTTCAATAGGGTGCGGGTTCAAGTAATGTTCTCTCTTTAGATAAGGCTCATCGAATTTTCTGACATAATGCCTGGTAAGGGTTACCGGCACAATTAACGGAATATAACCTTTATGGTAATTCTCAAAAACCTCAAGCAATTCCGACTTATCATCTGGAGATAAATAATTTTTCAAGTAGCCCATTATGTGCAGCAAAACATTTGTGTTCTTTTTGACAGTAGCAGGAAGACGTAAGCCATCAGTTAATAACAATATGTATTTTGAGTATAAGTCTTCAATTTTAAATTTCTTTGCATCAGCAACGAGCTGTCCAAGGACTCTGTGATGTTTTGGACTATGGGATATGATTAGTAGCTTATGTTCAGTATGAAAGGTTATTAAATCCCTGACAGTGGCGCCTTTATTTACAAGTTCTTTCCACCGCTTGTAAATGAAGACTCTCTCAATAAAGTTCTCTCTCAAGCTGGGATTATGTAACCTTCCGTCATCTATAACGGGTATAATTGGAAAATATCGGATAAAGGCCCCTCCGAATATGCCGCTTCCTTTTTGGGACGGCACCCCTGACTGATTATATATTTTCACTCCCCAGATACCTGAACTGGGTGATTTACTTTTAAATATGAAACCGCATAGATTCTTATTTTCGAGATCCTTAATTTTTTTCTCTGACCATTTAAGCATGCCCTTGGTGTGGTCAACTCCTGTGAAGACAGTTACAAGGTGCGGGGACTCAGCGGCTCCAACCAGATGCATCGCCTCCCTCGGAACCGAAAGACCATACTCAACTTCAGGACATACTGTTATCCATTCGAAATACTGTCCGAGAGTATCTGTTATGTAATGGTCCCATTTATGCCCGCCATCATAGCGTACTTTTTCACCAATCAGGCAG
>MHEF01000154.1:17583-17780 GCA_001805125.1 Nitrospirae bacterium RBG_13_39_12 | reverse complement strand
GAAGAATGTTAAAATAAAATAGATATAATAATTTGATTGTCTGAAGTGTTATTGAATTATGATTGACAGAAGAAAGTTTCTTAAGTTAGCTGCAATAGCAGGCTGTGGAATTGTTGCAGGGAAGTGATTAGTCCATGTATTTTGGGAGAAAATGCTGTTTATTAATCATTCTTCTGGGTATGGCAGGAAAAACAGCC
>MHEF01000154.1:4506-17544 GCA_001805125.1 Nitrospirae bacterium RBG_13_39_12 | reverse complement strand
ATCCCACCTCAGCATGTCCGGATATGGGCTTCCGTGCGGCCTGTGGCAGGACAGGCACATGACCATGTCTGTGTTTAAATTTACGTTAGAGCTTGGCCAGGAACCAGAAGACAGGATTGGCCTTGCCACAGGGACCTGCGGGTCATATGTACCTGTGCCGCCGCTTGCCCCAAAAGCACTGGCATATTCACCTGAATTCGGAATTACAGCATCTGAGGGATGCCTGATCCATGGACTTGCCGCTGGATTATTATTATTTTGTATGTGAAAATTCCCGTGACAACCGCAACAGTAACCTGTCATGGTATCTCCATTAAGAGATAAATTCCCGGCAGAAGTTTTAGCAGTACTATTGCCTAGATATTCATTATGATCACTGCTATTATTAGTGAATTGCCAGTCATCGTCCTCGATACCGCTTACACCTAGGCCAGAGCCACTCTGGTGTCCGTCCAGGAAACGATACCATCCTTCAGCAGGGCTGTCTATTAGGGGACCAGTATCATCTGCATGATGGTAACCTATGGGAGCAGTGCTGTTTCCTATCATATGGCACTTAGTGCAGCCTTGGCGGGATGCACCAAAAGTTAAACCACCGGTGGGTGTAGCAGTTGATAGGTTGCTGTGGCAGCCAGGAGCATTTTGTCCGGATCCTCCACAACCTACTGTTGCAGAGCCAGGGGCATCATTAAGATTGCTGTCAGGTTCATCCAAAAATACATTATGTCCCTTGGTGTCATCACCACCTAATCCTGCTTTTACCCAGTAAAAATTTCCGCCAGCCAAGCCTTTGACAGTGTTGAATGAAGGTTCTACACTGTTGAATACAATCGGAGCGCCTGTAACAGTGTCTTTCCATGTAGTGGCATCTGTTGCTGAATGACACCCAAGACAGCTATAAATCAGGAGATTGCTTTTGGGCGTTGTGGTCGTTGAATAAGAAGAGCCGTCAAAGTCCTGGGCAACTGCAGATCCGTTCTGGCTGTTATGCATGGTATGGCAGTTTGCACAAGTCCCGGTGACTTTTGCAAAAGGAGTTCCATGAATTGACAGAACTATTAAAAAAGACAGTGCTGAGAGGGCTGAAAGCGCTGTAATTTTTTTATAGGTTAAATTTTTAATATTAATCATAACTATCAAATAATGAATAAAAAAATAGCCCAAATAATACCATTTATCTAAAAATTATTAAATACAAATTAACTGACCATTTTTTATATTAAAAGCAAAAATCATTCCTATTATAAGAATGAATTAAAAAAATTAGCTCGATTCATGATGAATGCAAGATGTTTTGATGCCTGTCAAGTTTAATGAAAAACCTAAAGAAGAATTATATAAACTTATTGTTTATATAATATACTAAAAATCTTACGATTGTAAATATTTTGCTCTTAAGAGTCTGTCGGACTTAGCGTATTTTCGGTTAAAATCTATGATTTTGGGTGTTCAGTTTGCCCTAAAAAAGTTTTTTAAGCGATTGTAGGGCATCTCAGGAGGTCGACTTTTCAAAAATCTTGAAAGTCCGACAGACTCTTAACCCAAATAAAGCAATTGAATAATGAAGATGTTGTGAATCCCGATAAATATCGGGATCGATACCTTAGTGTACCTTTAACTAATGGCATAGCTAATATTTTTATCAATAGAACAAATAATCTCGATAATTCATCGAGTTAAATAAAATTTTGAGCAATATCTTCATTATTCGGGGTAATGAGCTTTAAATGGGAACCCAAAACCGCCTCCGCCAGGAGTTTCGATAATAATTGAATCACCGGGTTCAACCTTTAATTCAATTCTATGAGGCAATTTTATAATTTTACCTTCTGATTTTTTCAGAAGGTTGACGCCTTTTTCCCCGTTTTCGCCGCCATTCATCCCGTAAGGCTCATAATTTCTGCGCTCAGATATTATAGTTACGGTCGCGGGCTTTAAAAATTTTAACTCTCTTATAACTCCGTCACCACCCGGATATAAGCCCTTGCCACCTGACCCCCTTCTTAAAGTAAAACGTTCCAGCATTACATCATGGTATCTGAGTTCGAGTATTTCAGGATCGGTTATCTTTGTGTTTGTCATATGTATTTGAACGCCCGAAGCGCCTGCACACCCGTCTGTTGCACCTGAACCGCCGGCAATCGTTTCATAATATGGATAACCTCCCTCGATTTCAAAAAGCAGGTTATTCATTGTACCCTGTGATGCTGCTGCGACTTTTAAAGCACCTAATAACACATCAACAATTCTCTGTGAAGTTTCGACGTTTCCTGAAGCAACCGGCGCAGGATATGCAGGGTTGAGTATTGAACCTTCAGGTACTATTATATTGATTGGTTCAAGGCAACCGCTGTTCAAGGGTATATCTGTTCCTGTAATTGACCTGAGAACATAAAGTACAGCAGAGCGTGTGACTGAAAGAGGAGTATTCAGGTTGTCCTTTAGGTGCTGAGGGCATGTACCTGCAAAGTCAATCACTGCCTTTACTGTTTCGGGATTGCCGGTTTCCCCTGTGATCGTTATCTTTACTTTAATTGATGAACCGTCATCAAGATAGTCTTCAAAAGCTGACATAAAAATATTTTTACCTTCAAGAAACTGGTAAAGAGCCTGCTTTACTGAGAAACTGGCATTTTCCTGAATAAAGTTCATGTAATTTTTAACTGTATCAAGCCCGTATCTTTTAATGACCTCTTTCAGTTCTTTAACACCTCTTTGGCATGAGGCAATCTGTGCCTTTAAATCCAGAATCCTTTCATTTATATTCCTGACAGGATATTTATGTTGTGTAAAGATTCTGCGTATCTCTTTTTCCCTTATCATTCCTTCTCTGACAAGCAGGAATGAGTCTATAAGAATGCCTTCCTCATCAATATGTTCGACATACGGGGGAATAGATCCCGGTGTAGTACCGCCGATGTCCGCATGATGTCCCCTTGATGCAGTAAAAAAGATAATCTCTCCGGCATATGAAAATACCGGACAGATTACCGTAATATCCGGAAGATGAGAACCTCCTTTATAAGGGTTATTTGATAGGAAAATGTCTCCGGGTTTTATTGCTCCCCTATGATCTTCGATAATCCCTTTTACTGTGTCCACCATTGATCCGAGGTGGACAGGAATGTGCGGGGCATTTGCAACCAGGTTTCCCTGTGAATCAAAGACTGCACAGGAAAAATCAAGTCTCTCTTTAATATTTATTGAATATGCAGTATTCTTGAGGGTATTTCCCATCTGTGTTGATATACCCATAAAGAGATTATTAAAGACTTCAAGAAGAACAGGATCTTTCTGTTTGATGGTTTTATGTTTATGACTGGATTGCGTGGCCATTTCCATTACTATCATGCCATTTTCAAAAACCTCTCCCTTAAATCCGGCATCAACTATCAAAGTAGAATTCTCGTCAACGATAAATGCCGGACCTTTAATTTTCTTTCTGTAAGGCAGTAAACTTCTTAAGTATACCGGTACATTTACAGGTCCGGATGTGTAATATAACTTCTGGTATGAGGCAGGCTTTAAGTCTCTTTCTATATCAGTTGATACATCACTGTATTTTGTGAAAAAGCTTTCTTTATCCTGAATCTCCACCCTTGCATTAACCAACTCAAGGGTTACGTGTTCCGGATAGAAACCGAATAATCTCTGATATCTGATTCTGAATAATTTAAGTACGTCATCGTATTTTCCATACGGAACAGTAAGAAAAGCATCTGTTCCAGCAGGGCGCAGATCTACTTCCCTTTGTATATAAAATGATGTATCTCCTGTTTGCCGATAGGGCAAAAGTTCTTTTTCCATGACGAAAAAAACTTCAGACAGTTCTTTATGGGTTTTTCTTACATAAGGTTTCAATACGGTACGGGAGGATTTGTATGATTTTTTTGCAAGACCTATGCCGTAAGCTGACATAAGACTGCTTAAAGTATGAAAGATAATTTTATTTATTCCAAGGATGGAGGCTACCTCACACGCATGTTGTCCTCCAGCGCCTCCGAAACAAACAAGTGCGTAGTCGCGCACATCGAAACCTTTTGAAACCGATATTTCTTTGATAGCCATTGCCATCCTTTCGTTGCTGATTCTGAGAAAACCGAGTGCTAAGTCTTTGGCTGTTAAATCGCAATTTGTATTTTTCCGTATCTCTTCGGTTAAATCTTTAAATTTTCTTCTGACAACATGTATATCAAGCGGAGATTTTCTGTCAGACCCGAAGGTTTTGGGAAAGTATTCATATGCGATCCTTCCGGTGAGGAGATTTGCATCAGTAATTGTAAGGGGTCCTCCAAATCCATAACATGAAGGGCCTGGATAAGCGCCAGCTGATTCCGGCCCAACACGCATCTTCTGACCATCAAACCAGAGCGTTGAACCTCCGCCGGACGCAACAGTTATTATATTTAGCATCTCGGTCTGAAATTCAATGCCTTCTATTGTATGCTCGTACATACGTTCAAACTCACCATCATATCTGGAAACGTCTGTTGAAGTACCGCCCATATCAAACCCTATGGCACCTTTTATTCCCATATCATCTGATATATGTCCTGTTGCGATGACACCCCCGGCTGGTCCTGAATATAATGAATTTTTACCTCTGAAAGAGTCGCTTGTGGCAAGTCTTCCTGAACTCTGAATAAACTCTATCCTTATTTTTCCTGTCCACTTTGTAATTTTTTCAAGATACTGCGCCAAAACCGGACTCAGGTAAGCATCCAAAACAGTGCTATGACCTCTGCCGATAATCTTGATGGAATTCATTGTTTTGTGTGAAAGCAATATATTCTGGATCCCGTTTTCAAGTAATATCTTTTCACATAAAAGCTCATGTTCAGGATTTTTCCAGGAGTGCATTAGTACAACAGATACTGAGTCTGTCTTCTCTTCCGTAAGTTTTTTAACAGTACGTATCAGTTTCTGCCTGTCTAGTCTTTTGACTATTTTACCCTTGCTGTCAATTCTTTCCTCAACTTCGAATACAGATGAATAGAGATGAGACGGCTTTTTTATGCATAGGCTGAATATGTAGGGTCTGTTCTGATAACCTATTTCGAGCAGGTCTGAAAACCCTTCAGTTGTGAGGAGTGCAACTCTGCCGCCTTTACGTTCAAGCAGGGCATTTGTGGCAACAGTAGTGCCGAATCTGATAGCTTCAATCCTGTCTTCGGGCAGAAGTACATCCTGATTTATTCCTAACATTCTCCTTATCCCTTCAATGCACGCATCTTCGTACTCAGGTGAATCGGAAAGTATCTTCATAGTATGAAAATTTAGATCAGGGTCAACTCCGATAATATCAGTAAAAGTCCCGCCAGTGTCTACAGCGAATTTCCATTTCAATCTGTTTTTTGAATCTTTTATAAATGTCTTTTTTAACTTTTTCATAAAACGATAGACTGGAATTTATGTGTATTATAGCACTCTGATGGAAGCCTGTTTTTAATACAGGTGAAGATTTTAACTTCTTATCTCGGGTATGATAATACACATGAAAAAAGCCTCACAGGGAATATTTATGAAACCTAAACTTCTCATTATTAACTGTCCAAGTGAATATTTTGTACATATCCCGATGGGAACTTTTGGGCTGTGCGACTATCTCAGCAGGAAGGATATTCATGGTAAGATGCTGAACCTTGCCCTCTATGACAAAACAGAAGCCATTAATATTCTTGATAAGTATATGAATATTTTACAGCCCACGCATATCGGCCTTGTTTTTCACTGGCAGGAGACAGCAGAAGGTTTTATCCGGGTTGGTGAATATATAAAGTCTCGCAATGAACATGTAAAGATTTTCTGCGGTGGGTTCACAGCAGGATATTTTGGAAAGAACTTGATCGAAAGATGCGGTTTCCTGGATTTTATTATAAAAGGTGATCCAGAAAAGCCGGTAGAACTACTGCTCGGCGGTGCTGAATACACTGAAATTCCAAATTTAATCTACAGGGATAGTGCCGGAATATTATCTAATGAGGTTTCTTATTTTATCGATAAAGAAACTTTATCGAATATCTCATTCTGCAATATTACCTATTTATATGAACATGAGTTGTATATAAAGGCTGTTGAGGAAAAACTCGGATTCCCAGTATTTATTGGAAGAGGGTGTGTTTTTAATTGCAGATATTGCGGCGGGAGTTCAGATTCATTCAGGTTGCACAGCGAAAGAGGCAGACCGGTTGTAAGGACTACTGATGCTGTAATTGAAGATCTGAAACAGATTAAGGATTTTACCAGGAAAATATATATTTGCTATGAGAATAAACAGAGTTATATAAAGACCCTTTTAAAAGCAATAAAAAAAGAAAAAGACCTATGTAAGACTTTTCATCTGAATTATGGGGCATGGAAATTGTTTGACAAAGAATTTCTTGAATTATACAAGGATATTTTTATCCTGGACCAGAGAAAGAAACCTATTTTTGAAATCTCCCCCGAGGTATATGATGATAAGTTCCGAAAAAAAACAAAGAGTCAAAAAGCAACCTATTCCATAAAAGACCTGAAACAAAACCTTTTTATCATTAACGATTACATCGGCGACAGTATAAACGTGTCAGTATTTTTCAGCAGATATCATGATACCGCAAAGACATATCTTGAGATGAGAAAAGAGATAGTCGGAATATTTCGTTTTATTCATGAACTGTTCAGCAGTAATATTACGAATACAAAGATATTATACGACCATCTATCTACAGATGTGGCAAGTCGATACTGGGAGAGTTACGTTGAACATCCCCGGGATTTTGATACTCTTATATCTGCTGCAAGGAAGCTCAAATCGCATGAAATATACAGTTTCCCGGTTAACAATCTGTGCGTTTATATCCCGGAAACTTTTTCAGAAAAGGATATCTTCAAATGTGAATTACTGATATTCATATTGAAGACTCTTGAGACGCATTTCAACGAACTGTTTCATATCCTGTTTAAATGTCTGGATGAACATGCAATAGCCCTTATTGAAGAGATTATTGAAGAGGAGTACGCAAACAGACCTTGGAATAAATTTACAGACATTGATTTTTGTGAGTTGCTTAATCAAATAAAAATAAAAATATCTCAACAGGAAACCTTACTTTACAGAATTCCATTTATTGAAGATTTGACCGGTCTTTTTATTAAAAAAGCTTTATACCGCGTGAGACCACAGCAGTTAAAAACTCTGTATCAAACAGGTCGGCCAAGATTAAATCACGCATTCATTTCTATTAACGAACATGATTATCTTAATATTCAGGATTTTCTGGCAAGATTGAAAACTGAAGGGTCAGGTAACTTAGTTCCTGGGAAAACGGTTTTTATCTTTCTTGCAGAGGAAATACTAAGCATGCCTTATGACACTTACCTGGCAACGATAAAAAACTTCGAGAATGATGTCTCTCTTGATGAGTATTATAAGATGATGGAAAAGAGAAGAATTTTTAATCTTTCATATCATAAAGAACTTGTTGCAAATCTGTTTCAAAGTGATGTTTTGTATTAATTCCCAAGATTATTGTAAAAAATATTCCAGTCTGGTCATTTGGCTAGGCTAAAAGAATAGCTTTGGTTCTTAGAATTTCAATATTAATATCTCAATATAGGTTATAAATTTACCTGCAGTCCTTTGTTTTGTAAATATTCCTTGACCGCTTTTATGCTTAAGATGCGATAATGGAAAACCGAAGCAGCCAGCAGGGTCTGTGCGCCACCCTTAACAACTGCATCATAAAAGTGCTCTAGTTTTCCTGCCCCTCCTGATGCAACAACTGGAAGATCAACAGCATCTGAAATATCCTTTGTGAATTCCAGGTCATAGCCAGCCTGTGTTCCATCGCCATCCATACTTGTTGGAAGTATTACGCCGGCACCCAGTTGCTGATACTCTTTTGCCCAGATTATGGCATCTTTACCTACTGGCTTAGTGCCTCCTGAAACGACGAGCTCAAAACCGGATGGCATTTCCTTGTTCCTTCTGGCATCTATAGCTATTGTTATCTTCCCCTGACCGAATGCTTTTGCTGCTTGACTGATAATGTCAGGATTTCTAACAGAAGCGCTGTTCATGGAGATTTTAGCAGCACCTGCATGAAATACAAGTTCAATGTCTTCTAGTGTGGAGATCCCACCACCTACTGTCAGAGGAATATTAATTACAGAAGAGACATTTTTTACCCATTCCAGCCTGGTCTTCCGGTTTTCCACCGTTGCTGCGATATCAAGCATAGCCAGCTCGTCAGCTCCTTCCTTTTGATAGAAAGCAGCATTTTCTACTGGATTACCAGCATCTTTTAAATCAACGAAATGTATTCCTTTGACTACCCGGCCATCTTTCATATCAAGACACGGCATGATTTTTATCGTGCTCATAATGCCCCCTTATCTTAAGATGATAAACAACGGTTAAGTTTTAAATTTAAATAAAGTTTTGAACCAAATGCAATTACTAAGACGGCTATAAGTAAAACTACATTGATGTCATTCCCGCTTGTCGGGAATCTTTCTGAAAAAACCAGAAGGATTGCGGACAAGCCGCAATGACAAAAAGTGACAAGAATGTCGCCTTACTAATGACCGCATTAGTAACTTATAGGTGTTATATGTAAAGAGAATTAACCTATTTAAGAACAGTTTAATGTGCTGTGGTATTATTATAAGCAAAATAATTAATAAGTGAAAAGGTGCAATATGATTTTTACGGATATTCTGGAAATCAAAACAAAAGGGTTTGGCGATACGATTGACATTACTGAGAAAGTAAAAAAGGTTACTGAAAAGGCAAAGATTGTAAGTGGTCTGGTTACAGTTTTCTGTAATGGTTCTACAGGAACCATTACGACGATTGAGTTTGAGCCAGGTGTGGTTAAAGATTTACAGAGAGTTCTTGAGAAAATTGTGCCATCAAATGTACCTTATGAACATGATAAACGCTGGGGTGATGGTAATGGTTTTTCCCATGTCAGGGCAACCCTTATGAAACCGTCCCTTTCCATTCCTTTGATAGAACAGGAACTTATACTTGGAACATGGCAGCAGGTAGTATTTATAGACTTTGATAACAGGGCAAGACAGAGGGAAATAGTTGTGCAGATTATAGGGGAATGAAAGGAGGGATTGATTGTGGAAATTAAAGTCGAAAAGCCTTTAGAACAAATATTAGAAGATCTTAAAGTAAGGTTATGGTCTGTCTGGGAAAAAGAGGTATCTTGTTTTAAGTTGTATTACGATGAAACAGAGGAATGAATGATAAAATGCTCTAAAGTGTTTGTGTTTCCCAAGGTAACCTGTTATTAAGATAAATATAACATAAAGTATTAGTTTAAGATATTATAGTAACAAATTGATATTAAATAATAATGTTTTATTAGTATTTTAGGTTAATTTAACACGATCTTGTAAAATATTGTTCCATATTTTAGTATATTTGCCTATAACCATCATTTCATTAATTGAAGTAAGACAAGCGTTGACTAAATATTATTAAAATGTAATTATATTACGGGTGCTTAGATGTTTTTAGTAGCTGAGGTTAACAGAAAGTCCACAAAGTTTTTAAACTTTATGGACTTTTTTCGTTTAGGCTTATGATGACAAAAAAAGTAAGTAGAAAATATCAGGCGACAAGGGTAGAGCCCGGGAAAGAGAAAATACCTGTTTCCAGCCTGGTTTCAGAGCGTTATCCTAAAGTTGCAAGTATAGTTATTCATCTGACATACCATCAGAAAGCTTCAGATCCGGTTCTTATGATACGCACGGTTAATTTTTTCCCTTCGAGTCCTGCCATTTTTAATCTGGTTTGCATGATAAAAGATTGTGTTGATGGTGGACTTAACTTTAAATCTATAATTGCCAAAATGATAAAGAAACACAAGAAATCTGGAAGTGGAAAGATAGTTTGCTCCCGGGAAAAAGATTCCCATGCTCCGGACCATGGAACGATATTTTACGAAATAAATATTGCATATGGCAGAAAGTCTAACTGATAAATAGTCTTGTAATAGTTAGTATTTTATTCTCTGGATTACTTTTTAAAAGCTGTTTACATGTCAAATCTTGATATGATGCTTGATTATATAATTTATTACGCTTATTAAGTCTCTTGGGTTTAATGTAATTTTTTACCTGCATTTAGCTACTCGTACGCTGTTAAGATAAACTTTAGCAAGTCGGGAAATATCTCTATCAGTATAAATGTAAAATTCTCTTTCGCCTTTTTTAGGCATTTTGTTTCTCCTTGTAAATTTTATTGATTGTAGTTCCTGAGAAAACAAGATGTTTGATATTCTATAATAAAATATCCGGGGTTTCTGTAGCCTGTTAAAATACATGACTGAGTGACTCCTGAATATCTTTATATTTCAGCAGGTTATAAATATTTACTTGAAATTTTTCTCAGAATAAAGTTTCATAGATATAGAAGACCGCAAAAGAAGAGGCTGGAGAATTCTTCTCCAGCCTGAAATAATGTGTCTGAATGTGAAGGAAACTTATTTCTTTTTCTTTTTTGCGGTCTTCTTTGCAGTTTTTTTCTTAACTGCCATTAAGTTTCCACCTCCTTTACCATCTCTTTTCTTTAATGAGGATTAACTTTTTGGAGTTACCCTTAAAGAAGTAGCAATAGAATATAATAAAAACTTGTAATCGGAATTGGGAAGTATCCATAATATACTATATGATAATTTATTTAATGGATAAATTATCATATAGTATTTTCTGCAAACAGAGAAAAAGAAAAAACTTATAGCTGGATTGATAATGTATTTTATAGGTCTTATGCACTACCTTATATTTTAGTGATGCACTTTTTATTAATAAAAAAGTATGATTTCATGGAATGTAAAAAAGCAATTTCTTGACTTAGAAGTTAATGTTTAGTACTATAACGCCCGATAAGAGGAGGGTTTATTTTGAATAAAGCACAGGGAAAAACCACGCCTAAAAGCATGTTTTATAAACTGGTAATCTTGCATATGCGGATACTCCGCATATGCACTGCTGTTGCTGTTGTGATATTCCTATTGCCTCTTGCTGTTTCCTATATAGAAAACGCTCATTCCTATAAATTTATACGCATGGCGCTAAACATAGAAAAACCTGTTTTTTCGTTCGTAAAAAGTATTGTCCCTACAAAAATCGCTGGAGAAGATATAACACGCTGGGTTGTTATTGCCTTTATATTAGTTATGGGCTCTATTTTTGGATTTATAAAGGTCAAATTCAGAAATAAGCTGGCTGGTTTAAAGGTTAAAAGAGATTACGAGGAACTGAAGAAACAGATGCATCTGTCTGATGATGCAAAAATCTTGGCTCCATTGAAGGAGAAAGTCGAAGGACTCAGGACTTCTACAAAAAAGGATCGGGATGAACTGCTTAAACTGTTTGCAGAGACAAAGAAGAAGCTTGACAAAATGGGGAGGGATTTAGCTTTTTTGTCAATTGATGTTGTAGACTCAACCGGGATGAAAGATGGTGAAGAAAAAGCAGTCATTGAATATGATTTCAAAGAATACAAAAAGTTTGTAGAGGGTAACATCAATGAGAACGGTGTCCTGAAATCTACCTGGACACCTGACGGTTTAATGAGCTGTTTTCCTACAGTTGATGCAGCTACGAGAGCAGCACGAGGGGTAATTACAGGACTGGAATCGTTTAATAAACACGTTAAGACTTTAAGAAGGGATTTCAAGGTAAGATGCGGGATAAATTCGGGGTTTGTATATTTTGATGAGTCGATGCCGCTTGAAGAAATAAGTGACCGTGTTATTGATATTGCCGGACATTTGCAAAAAACCGCAAATCCTAATACCATCTGTATAGCAAA
Source organism: Nitrospirae bacterium RBG_13_39_12 (assembly GCA_001805125.1). Classification (GTDB taxonomy): domain Bacteria; phylum Nitrospirota; class Thermodesulfovibrionia; order Thermodesulfovibrionales; family SM23-35; genus RBG-13-39-12. The sequence continues at coordinate 5,729 of MHEF01000154.1, read as the reverse complement.
ACCTGCAATTGAGCCCCTGAAAGAGCGAACTGGTTTTATAACTGTAGGTAAGTTTGTGGATGGGTACGAGGTTTATATATGGGAAAAGGAGTAATTATATCTGCTGATATATAAGCAATATGGAAAATTACTTTTTCTTTTTAAAATACATAATTTTTGGACCAGGCATTGCTATTTCGAGAGTGTCGTCGTGAATCTTTCCAATAACAACTCCTCCCGATTTTATATGCAATCTTAACTTATTATCTCTTATATCCCATCTAAATGAAACCTCATCATCGAGAACTCTCCAAACGCCTAAGCCATTTTCCTTAAGTTCTATATAAGTATCAGGGTTTTCTGACAGTTCTTCTCCTTTTATTAAGTAAATGCCTGTAAATCTGTCTTTTTGGTCGCAAGTAAGGTTGAATATCAAGAAAAGACCCAAAAAAACTATTAAAAGTAGATTCCTAAAATTTACTTGTGATAACATGTATCCCCCTATTTAGAAGCAAGCAAGCTATTTCTTTTTTCCCTTTTAAAAGTAAATTTGTCTCTACGGAGAAGGTAAATTTTATCGAAGAAAAAGATTTGAGCAGTTAAGATTAGCCAGCTTATGTCTCTGAAAATGTCCCACCCGCTGATTTGATCACCAACAGTGTCAAAGCATCCACAGCTTATAGGAGCACCTCTTATGAGGTTTATTAATATAGCGATTGTAAATGTAATAAGAAGAGAACCAATAAAAGATGCTGCTACCTTTGTTCTGAGACCTAGGATAAGAAAAAGTCCGCAAGTTAACTCCATCCATGGCAGAACCACTGCTACGAAGTTAATAGACCAGTAGGGTAGAATCCGATAGAGAGCCAGTGCTTCTGCAAACTCAGCGGGATAATTTATCTTACTCATGCTGGCATAGATAAAGACAATGCCTATGTAAAATCTGAGCACAAGTGACAGATAGGGACTTTTAAGGAAACGGATAAAAGGCGACCATAAACTTCTCATGGCTCTATAGGATAGCCGGATCTTTTCCACTCGGACAGTCCTCCTGCTAAGATTTTGGTATTCTTATGCCCGCGGACAATAAGTTTCCTGGCTACTTGTTCATCGTAAAGGCTGCTTATCGTTCTGCCATATACAATTATTTCTTTATCTTTTTTTATATCACTTAGTTCCAACATATATATAATATCGAAGAGAGCCAGTGGCATATTAACAGTACCTTCTATATGTGGTTGCTC
>MHEF01000154.1:0-4492 GCA_001805125.1 Nitrospirae bacterium RBG_13_39_12 | reverse complement strand
GTCTGGCATCAATAAGCAGAATCTTACCCTTACGGTATTCTTCTATAATTAAGACCGGAGTTGTTGTCTGTATCTGTTCTGAAGACAAAATATTGGGTATGAGCCTGATACCGTTAGGGTTTGATGTGTTAAAAACTATACCTATCAGTAGGCCCAATCCAAGAATGATAAGAAAATCAACCCAGGACACCCCGGGGGCCTTTGATTTACGTTCTGTTTCAGCCTCTAGTTTCCAATTACTTTGGGCAAGCCAGCTTGATACCTGTTTTACCATGGTTGATGAGACGTGTGGATTATTCTTTAGAATCTGGTCGAATTGATACTTGGGGATAACAGTAAGGTCAGTCTCTTCCAAAGACTCTACAAAGCCCATTCTAGTCTCCCCGGTAAGCAGGGACATTTCACCGAAACTGTCACCCGGACCCAATTGGGCTAAATTAGTCTCCAAACCCTCAGGGCTTTTTCTGAAGACCCTGACCTTGCCAGAATTAACTATATAAAAGTTGTCACCAGGGTCACCCTGACTAAAAATAATGGTATTGGCAGTTACAATTTTATTCTGGACATTCCTTGCGATATCAAGAATTTTTTCTTCAGGAATATCTCTAAAGACTGGACACTTTGCAAGCCCATTTAAGATTACATCTTTCCCATTCATATTATATTTTCAGATAGTTTATAAATCAGGAAAATACGTTTTGATAAGGCCATAAATGTGTTTACCGGTGGTATTATTTCTTCTCTTGGAGTTTCTTTATCTTGCTAAAAAACTCGTCCAAGTCATTTACAACTCCAGAGTGTGTAAGCAGTACTTTGCCTTTGTTATTTACAAGGATGGTAAACGGGGTTCTTGGCTCTCCAATTTTCTTGTGGATACTAAAATCCGGATCAGAGAAGACAGGGAAGGGTACATGAAATTTAGTTTTGAAGACGCCGATTTCTTTCAGATTATTACCAGTGCCTATACCTATCATTTTGATATCTTTGCTCAACTCTGGATCTTGCTCGATAAATTTATAGAGCTTGTTTGCTATAGGAGCTTGCTTATGGCAAATGGGGCAATAAAGGCTGAAAATTTCGATAAGTATAAATTTAGCATGAATTTGAGAAATTGTGAAAGATTTAAGATTTATTATTCCTAAATATTGTGTTGCTTCTACAGAGTCAGAAGCATTTAATTTAAATTGAGAGATATGCATTCCGGAGGAAATGGCAGTGGCTCCGTAAGAGCAGGGTTGATAAAAAGAAAAATTGATTACTAAAAAGACCAATAAACATATGGAATGTAGGCCTAACCTGTTTTGCATCAATCTTGCCTCCTAGGCTGACCATATTTTCGAAGTGTGGAATCAAATCGTCTTAATCATTCACAGGGTTGTAGTTTAACAGGAGATTGTCAGATATCATATTCGCAAAATTAACGTTTTTAATATATAGTAAATTAAATAATCATGTCAATATATATTCATTAAAGAAATGATAGCTTGATAAATTAAAATTTAATATAATTTTAAAAGGATGCAGGGAAAAAGAAATGCGTTTATTTTGTTAATTATTTTATGTTCAATAAGCAGGGAACGATATGGTAAAAGAATTTAAAGAGTTTGCTGTGCGCGGCAACATGGTAGACATGGCTGTTGCATTCGTAATGGGAGCAGCATTTGGAGCTATAGTTACATCATTTGTTTCTGATATTATTATGCCTGCAGTAGGTCTTCTTCTGGGAAATGTAAATTTTGCAGACCTGTTCCTGGTGCTTAAAGAGGGTGCAAAGGCTGGTCCTTATGCTTCACTTGCAGATGCCAAGGAAGCTGGTGCTGTTACCATCAATTATGGAATATTTATTAATAGTATTATCAGTTTTTTGATTGTTGCTGTTTCGATGTTCTTTGTAGTTAAAAATATCAATAGACTTAGAAGACAGAAAGAGGCACCGGCTGCAGAGCCGACTACAAAAGAGTGTCCATACTGTCTATCTTCTATCCATATAAAAGCTACTCGCTGTCCTTATTGTACATCAGAACTGAGACCGGTTAAGACAAATAAATAACAGGTTAATAATTATTTAGCATGGTGCAACTATTGTGTGTAAACAGAAGGTATCCCTTTTGAAAAAGAAGATGGAAGAGTAAAATAATTATACAGATTTATGTTTATTTTTATGTAAAACGTCTCCGTAGTATTTTTCAGCGCATTCAGGGCATAGCCCATGAGAAAATTCTGCTTCGGAGTGTTTGCTTACATACTCTTCGATAGTAGTCCAGTCATTCTTTAACCTGATTTTCTTGCAGAAAGAGCAAATCGGTAAAATGCCTTCCAGATATTTAATCTGCTTCAAAAGTCTCCACGTCCAGAATATTACAAAGATGCACAAAATGAAGGTAAAAGCAACTTCAATAAACATTTCAAACCAGTTTATAGGAGTTGACGGAGTACCGAATACAGTGTGCGGAATGTCCAACATTTCATCAGCAAACAGGAAAAACATTATAATTGCAAATCCTATTAATTCAAAAATGATTATCTTTTTTGCCAATATGTGTTTAGTCATTCAGATATTTTCTAAATTTATTATATTGCTTGATTTAGAAATAATTGGAATTATATCAAAAATTGATAAGATTAAGATAGACTGGATAAATGATCCGAATGAAAGGCGTGGGCAGGACTACTGATTGATTTATGTAGTCTGGAATAAAATTAAAAAGGCATTTTTTCCTGCGGTCTTCTCTCAGGGACGTATTTATGCAGAATCTTACCATCGTTCCATTCTTTTGAAACATACAGATTACAGTAGCAGCTCCCATATTCTTCAACATCCGGCGCTCGATAAAGACATGGGCAGACAATGTCCATGTCTTTATCCCGATTGCCTGATGCCAGTCTGCACGGGCATGACATGTAGCCATAACGTTCTCTGTTAACGATTAGACCATTAAGAAGATCAGATACTCTGTCTCTATCCTTATTAAAGAAGTAGCCTTTGGCCTCCTGAGCTTTCTTCAATATCTCATAAAGCTTTTCGATGTCCATTATAGTCCGAGAGCCTCCCTGATCTCGTTTTCCCGAAAACCAACAATAACTTTGTTACCGATTATAATCGTAGGGAATGTACATCTCGGGTTAAGTTTTTTAACATCTTCAAGAATAGCAAGCTGTTCCTGTGGAGAAAGCAGATCGACATCTGTAAATTCATACTTCACAGCACAATCGTTCAGTAATTTTTTGGTAGCTTTACAGTGGCTACAGGTACTGAGTGTATACATTTTAACAGGTGGCTGCATATTTTATTCCCTTTTATATAACGTAACGGAATAGTATTTGGAAAAACATTAACATAATCCATTTGCATAAACAATATAAAAAAATTAGTGACATATACTATTGAGAAGAAGTTCCAAAAACCAAAGTCCAGTAAATCCTTAAACTGCTGCTTTTTGCATAAGCAGAACCAGCTTCTTTAAATTCGGAATTCATTATATTTTTACAATGCCCTGTGCTTTTAAGCCATTCCCGGACAGCTTCTTCAGCAATACGATACCCCTGACCGATATTTTCTCCATATAAAACCCACTTGTAGCCAACCATTGAAAGCCTTCTCTCTGGATCACTGCCATCAGAGCCTTTGTGACTGAGAAACCCATTTTTTGCCATATCTGTAGAATGGTTTAATGCTGCCTGTGCGAGCATATCGTTCCATATAAGTGGCTGGACTGCTTTATAGTATTGATTACCACAGGTTGTACCTTTTGACCGTGTATCATTAACTAATTCCAGTATGTCTTTTTCTATATTCTGGTCATTGTCGACCCAGCCTGAAGGTTTTAATATGCTGTTGCTGCAGCTTGAAAGAAACATTAAGAAAATAAGAAATGAAAATACCTTAATATGCATGATTATCTATTATATTACAAATATTCTGCTAATATATAATTATAATTTAGATAAATATACACAGGTAAATTTCAAGAAGCAAATAAATGAAAAATCAAATTAAATATTTTCAAAAATTGTTCCATGATTTGCTGAATGACTATGGCAGAGTATTTATTATTGTAAAGTATTCAGACCGTTCTGCTATTGGTAATAGGGGATTCACAGATGAAGAGAAAGAGAAAGGGATTATTATGGTTTTCAACAATGAAAACCATAAATCCCTTCAATGGACTGAAGATGGAAGCATAATAGCTACACTGTCTTTTGGTGCTGGTAACAGAAGAGAAGATTGCTTTCTGTATTGTGATGATATAGTTGCCTTGTATTCTCCGGATGCTATGGTAAGGTTCGAAAGATGGGACTTAAGGGTTATAGAAGATGCCATGAATGAACCTGAAAGACCAGAAAAATTCAGGAATAGAAAACCGCCTGCCAGTAAAATAGTTACTCTGGCTAACTTCAGAAAAAAGCCTCAGTAATATTTGAGAATATATCCTTCAACACTACTGTCCCAACGTTAATCGAATAAAATCAACTGTTTGTGAAAATCGTCTTC
>MHEF01000153.1:7805-8090 GCA_001805125.1 Nitrospirae bacterium RBG_13_39_12 | reverse complement strand
AAAAACGTCTCCCGTCAAAACAAAGGTCATGGGATACGATCCTCCCTCCTGAAGCGATACAGAGCCTTCCAGTGTGATATCCTGTGCCGGTCTGTCAGGAGTTACTGTTATACTGACTGTGTCACCCGGGCAATAATTCTCCCTATCCAATGCCAGGTCAATGTTAAACCCAAGGGAAAATCTGGCCAGAGATAACGCCCGTACTGCAAGAGCGGTCGTTGAATCATAACTCATCGGGATGCCCATAACCTCTCCCCAACCTCTGTCTGTGTTCTGTGCAGCCAA
>MHEF01000153.1:4463-7762 GCA_001805125.1 Nitrospirae bacterium RBG_13_39_12 | reverse complement strand
GCATATGAAAGCGCGATAAGCGCCCAGGAAGTTGCGCTTGTAGTTCCCCAGCTGCCATTGGATTTCTGCTTGGACTTAAGCCAGGCAATTGTCTGGTCAAGTTTTGTTTTGTAGGTTGAACCGGCGAGTTTATATATTACTGCTGCACGGGCTGTATACTCGTAACCTCCGAACCCGCCGTCCGGATTCTGTTTTAAGTTGAGATATGCAAGCCCTTTACTGATCGTTGTGCTTGTCGGCGAATATCCGGCCTGCAGGAGGCCTTCCAGTACCTCTTCAGTATAGTAGAGTTGGGAGGACATGAATCCTTTTTGTGACTGCCATCCACCATCGCTGTTTTGGGATGAAACAAGACCGTTAATCGCCTTATAAATAGCAGCCTGCTCAGCTGCTGTCGGAGTACTCTTATAAGTCAGCATGAATAAGGATTCCCCTGTTGGTTGATTTTGCGGCCAGTGGACATTCGTCGGGGGGATCCACCATTCCCAGAATCCGTCATTATATTGATTACTGATAACTGCATTCCTTCCGGAAGATATGGCATTCAAATTTGCTACATCTCCTATATCAGCCGCCTGAAGAGCATTGAGGGCGTAAGCTGTTGTTATGATCAATTTCTCTGCGCGAAACCCTTCCCACAAGGGATTAATGTGGTTTTCTATCCAGAGAATGCCGTTATCTATCTTTGTGCCTGCAACCCCGGACCTGCCGAGAACGGAAAGTACTTCTGCAGTAGTCTGGAAATCAGAAAAATTATATAAAGACCATGTTTCCCATCCGCCGTCACCACTCTGGCGGCCAAGTAAGTATGTCACTACAAAGGGAATATTGCTGTTGTTAGGCTCTATTTCCAGCATCATATTCATCCAGCTATAGCTTACGAATTCCTGACATGTAAGGCATTGAGAAGAAAACCAGTTCTTTGCAGCCTGCACGCTGCTGTCAGACGGCGAAGTCGCAAGCGCAAGGCCGATAACAGGATATGTCCCCACATTTGTATGACTCGGATCACCCGGATATAGTCCCCAAAATCCATCTGTATTTTGATTATCTTTAAGCCATTGGACAGCGCTTTGTATGAAAGACGCATTCTTATCTGCTCCTGCCTTCAGCAAAGCTGTGAGCGCTAAACCTGTAGATGCTGCACTGCCCCAACTGCCATTATTGTTTTGAACTCTTTTCACCCATGAAACGGCATCAGTGATTGACTTTGAGTTTGGATCAACACCTGTGAAGAGCAGCGATAAAATAGCATTGGTAGTAGTGGTAAAATTTGCGTCCCAGCTCCCGTCTGGCGCCTGCATCTCCATTATTTTGTTCAGGATATTTTGATATTTCGTCCCTGTGGTCTTGCCTGTGCTCTTGTATGCCTTTACAGCAACAGCATTAAATAAGATCGGGTCAGACCCAGCCCATGCCTTCATCGTCCCCTGTTGATCTACATTAAGCTGATGGTCTATGAGCCACGATGCTCCTTCCTTTACCGCCTCATCTACTTTTGAGTTCCTGCAGGCTGTGAATATGGAAAGGCATTCGATATTGTTTGTCTCGTCTGTCTCAGATACTGCATTTCCGCTGTCGGCAAACAGATACAAAGGGCTGTCTATAAAAAGCACTGTGCCTGAAATTGCAAGGTTGATTGCAGCTGTCATGCCTGCTGAGAGATTGCCTGAATATGTTATCTGGCCTAATATGCTGTCTGTTCCTGATTCAAAGGTGCGGTTTCCGTTTCTGTCTTCAAATGCCGTTATTACAAACGGCAAAACTGTATTCTGGTTGCCGTTGTTCTTTATGGTTACATCAACACTGCCTGATATTGTCCTTGTCTGAGGGTCTGATATAACTCCTGTTTTGTCTATTGAGAAGATAACGATATCAGGCCCCTGCGGAGGGGTTATTGTTATCGGTTTCTGCGCCTCGTTGTTTGTCTCGTCAAGCTCGAATACTATATTTGATTTGTCTGTTTCCACATGTATGTCGTAATCGCCTGAGAAGATGTTCGTCTCCCATTGTATCTGGGTCGTTGCAGAGCTTCCTGAAGGAATGAACGAGATTGTCTGTGTTTCCAGGATGAGCGATGCCCCGACAGCAATGTCATATATGCTGAATTCTACAGGCACACTGCCTGCGTCCTGATTGCCTGTATTCCTTATGGTTGCTGTTATGGTTACAAGGTCTCCTTTTAAAGGGGATTGAGGTGTGTAAGTTATGTCTGCGGATGATAACGTTAAGTCAGGCCCCTGGCTTGTGGATACTTTTAATGTCTTGAAGGCAATGTTGTTGGTTACATCCCATCCCCATATGGCAGCGCCGCTTTCATATTCTTCCTCAATCGCATCTTCCGGGTCAGCGAAAACATAGATATCATTGTTTCCTACATGACCTGTTGTGTCCCATATAGTCGTTACTGTGGCATTGCCATTAGACCCTATTAAAGGTATCGTATAATCCGTCCCTATTTGTGTCCCTCCGGATTCGGGGTTACCCAGATAAAACCTGACTAATATATTCTTGGGCTCTCCATAACCTGTATTCCTGACTCTGGCAGAAATCTCTACATTATCGCCTTCCCTTGGACTGGAAGGGTTAAAGGTTATTTCCGTTGATGAAACGCTCAAGTCAAGGCTCGCTCCGATGCTGAATGTTTTCATAGCGGTGTTGTTTGTTTCGCTCGATTCTGAAATGGTGTTCTGCGGATCAATTAAAATGTAAATATCCTTCCACCCGCTTGTTGCATCCTCCGGAGCTATTGCCGCTGCTATATCAACTTCTCCGCCTGCAGGAATAGTTGAAATAACTCCTCCACCCGGAAGTTTCACTCCTCCCCGCGCAGGGTCTCCGTTATATGCCTCTACAAGTACATTGGCTGCGTCTGTCTCTCCGTGATTCCTTACCTTTATAAATATGCCTACCGATATATATGGGTCAGGACAGGGCGGGAATATCCAGATATCAGCAGATGTGATGCTTAAATCGGGGAGGGTTGAGGAGGTGAGGTTCTTTGAGGCGATGTTGTCTGTCTCATCAAGTTCGTCGATTGTATTTAATGGGTCTATTTTGATGAATATCGTTTTTGAGGATGCGGTAGGGATGGTGTAGATGATGCTCGTTTGTTCAGTTCCATATGCAGCTATTGATGCAATCGTTGTTTCTTCAATTAATGTTCCGCCGGTTGACGGGTCACCGTCATAGAATTGAACTGATACGTTATCGGCTTGCGCAGGGCCTGTGTTGTGGACATTTGCTGAAATCGTAATCGTTTCGCCAACTGTAGGGGTTGGGTTTGAGAAGGTAATGTC
>MHEF01000153.1:1421-4454 GCA_001805125.1 Nitrospirae bacterium RBG_13_39_12 | reverse complement strand
AATGGAAAGATTTGGTTTTACATTGGCCAATGCACGCAGAGCCAACGCTGTCGAATACGGATCATCTTCCCATGAACCGTTGGGGAGCTGGGTGGTTTGAAGGTAGTTGATGGCATTCCCCAAAACCGTCGCATCGGTTGTTTCATTAACTAAAGCCAAATATGCATAGGCTGTTTCATAAACAGTCGATAGCGAATCACCAAATCCACCATCTATGTTTTGATGGTTTATCAAATAACTGGTTGCTTTATTTATCGCCGTCGCAATGGATGTCGTCTGAGGAAATTGCTGAAGGGTTATTGAAACTAAAGCCGTCATATAAACATTGCTCTCATCCCCATCACACCCTGAACATGCCGAAGGATAAAACCCCCACCCACCGTCGCCATTTTGAATAGAAAGCAGATAATCAATTGCTGATTGAATAACATTTTGATCAGAATAATTGATAGCCTTAAGTGCCTGAAGGGCAAGGGTAGTGTCCCATGGGTTACTTACCAATGAATTAGGTGAGAATCCCCAACCTCCATCAGATTTTTTATAACTCAACAATAATACTATTAATTGATCAGTGTTGATATTGCCATTCAAGGCAATAATCTGTCTGCTTAATTCGTCAATAGTAATTTTGTCTTGTTGCAAAAAAAGCCAATTTATGCCCGCTATATAGTTCTGGCTGGTAGCGTTTAAAGCTTTAAGGGCATTAAGCACTTCGGCAGTATAGACAATGCTATCATCAGTCCCACCCCAACTTCCGTCGAGATTTTGACTACTTGAAAGCCAGCCTAATCCATTATCAATACTAGAACTTTGCGCATGAGACTGTCCAAGCCATAAGCTCACAAATAGAAGGATAAAACTCAAAAGCATTATCTTTCGCATAATTATTTGCCCCAATATCACCATTTGATATTAAAAAAAGTTGCTTGCAACTCCGCTTTTAAAAATTCTATTTCCCATCTTTCCATACTATCTTCCGCAATATCACGCCATCCTTTAGTGCCATCAGGTAATAAATATTGCCTTCGGGACCTACTTGTGATAGCTCATAGAAAATGCCGACAGTATGAAAAACCTTCTCATTATTGTTCTTAGAAACTTTTATATCACCTGCAAGAGAAAAAGTCTTTAACTGGTTCCCTTTAGCGTTGTATATATCAATTTTAGTTAAAAGGGCAGCCCCGCGCCGATCTTTATGAGATTTTATTCGATAATAATTGTCATCTTTATCACAGGCAAAATAATTTCCGTCAATCTCGTTTTTCACCATCTTCTTTCTTGTATCAAAAATCACGGTGCGTTTTTCTTTCTTCTTAGGTTTATTCCTATTGACCAATAAATATCCCATAGGTGTAATGCTTTGCAATTTTATCGTTTCTATGGGATATCCCTTAGTTATCATCAGCTTATCTCTGTAAGTCCCGTCACTATCAAATGCTATAATCTTATTACCGTTGATCCCACACACTATATCGCCACTATTTCCGTCTTGTAAAACCCGGTAATAATACTCTTCTTTATCCCTTGCCAATTGTTCTTTCCCAAAAGTTCTTATTAGTTGCCCATCCTTAGAGAATATAAACACTTCCCGTAGACCGACTGGACTATAGTACGGTGGTTTCCCAATTAGCATATAAAAATAATTCTGAAACATAGTAAAATTCCATGGCAAGCCAAACTCTTGCCATTTTATGTTCAGCTTAATTATTTCTTTCAACTTTCCTTGGACGTCAAACACCTGTATTCTGTTATTGATTGAATCTAGAATATATATGTTATCTGCTGTGACAAAGAAATCTAATGCGTAGCCAAGCTCTGTTTTTCCCGTTTTTTCAATTCCAAATTGTCCGCCTTGAGTGCCCCAATCACCGGCTATCAATACCTCAACTTTCAATTTATCCTCAGCACGTAATGGGGTAATATAAAAGGATAGAAATACAACAAACAGTAATAATATTTTATTAACATTAATCATCTAGGCCTCCCTAAACCCAACAATTTCGGACCCCAATATGTATTTGCTTCAATGCCGTTGGGAAATGGATCTTCAACAACATCCCGGGTAGAACTGGCATGTATCATTTTCATAACCTTTCCATTATCAACTTCACTAACTATTCCGACGTGAGTAACGTTATCATCCCCTGGTCTCTTCATTTTGGCAGGCCGTTGATAAGTATCCTTAAAAAAGATAATATCTCCCAGCAATTGATTTCCCGATCCGATCCAATAATTGGGATTATTCTTAACTAGGAGATACATCTCACTCACATTTGCTGGACTTCCCCTTCCAGCACTTTTCGCTAATGCTTTTAAGTTAATTCCAGCTCCCTCATATGCAGCAATAACTAAACCTGTACATCGACCTATGTCTTCGTAATCCTCACCAATGAGATCTTCTGCACTTGCAACGATTTGTTCCCCCTTTTGCAGATCAGCTCCAAGAACGATGTGATTCCCCGTTATGAAATCTAACATCGTCTTCAGCCACACGCCTGCCTTATAATACATCTGCTTAAACTTTTCCCAATCCGTGAGCACTGTACTCCGCCCTCCGCAGAGGCCGCCTGAAATCATATATGCACCTGCTCCTGTATTCGTGTCTCTGACAATATATCCAATTCCAATCCAATCATTTATCTGTATATTACCTTGTGGCACTGTAACTTCCTTTCCTGCATTAACAGCATTTTGGATATCGGTTTTTACATCGTTATCGATTTGTAATACAGGAAGGATTTGTGAAATGTTTGAGGCATTTATTTTGTATATGGTCATGCCGTTTGCACTTGCTGTCTGGATTGCCCTGACTGCTGAGACTGACGAAAAACCATCTATCCTCTCAAAGACCTCATGCTCATGATATGAGCCTGTAAGTCCGACTATTGCCATAAAATTCCTTTCCTTCACATTGTTCCCTTCTTTAGAAATGCGCACTGTCTTGTCCAGAGCAATATCCACTTCAATGCCGGAGGGAATTGTCTTTAAAGGCACAGAGAACAGATAAGTAACGTTCAATGGCAGAGAGATGAT
>MHEF01000153.1:0-1412 GCA_001805125.1 Nitrospirae bacterium RBG_13_39_12 | reverse complement strand
TATTGTTCTTATCAGAGCAATATTAAAAAGTTTAGCTCCAACTTTGCTTATCTTATCTGTTGCAAGAAAATCGGTTAAGCCAAGAATAAAAAGATGCTCTCCAATATAGTCGTCATTGCCAAATGGTGTTGTTTCTAAAGCCAGATTATTGAGAAGCATGCTGTTTCTCTTTCCCAAAACGCTTTCGTTAATGCCCTGATGGTCTATAACTATGGCGTAATATGCGCCTGCAATAAGTCTCTTCTCGGCATTTTCCCTTGAAGCATGCGGCCTCGTAAATCCTAAGGAAAGAAATTGCTCAGACCCCATAGCAGCACTGGCTCCGGTCATCTTTATCTCTCCTTCTATCCTTAGAACCGCCTTCAGTTTCAGGAGATATGCAGGCACGTCAAACATATAGCCTCCATACTTTTCAATCAATTCATTATCGTATTGTGTAGCCGGAATATATGATAATGTTATTCTCTTCCCTGCTATTTCAGGCATATATACTAATGTCGAGACAGGCATGTCCTCGACAGGATCAGTCACTGCAAATGTCACGGAAGACATCATTGAAGTTGGAACTCCAGAAAATCTGCTCAGTACCGCAATCGTCTGATAAGTCAGTGTAGGAGATAGAAAATGAAAGTCTTCCGATATGATTTCCCTCCCGCCCTTTACGTCTAAGATTGAAGCATCAGGCAAATTGTTATCAAGATAGTTCTGAATCAACTCTTGATAATAATGTATGGGGTTCTGATTTTGTATGTGGCTCAGATAATCATCTTCATTAAAAGAGACTGTCGTTGTCATATCAAATCCGTTAATATAGGTGTACTGTTTGTAGCTGCCGTCCATAGGTATCCATGTCTTTATGCTATCATCTTTTATATTTCCACGATAATTGCCGTAAGAGATGTATGCCTCGACCCATGCATGTTCCATCTGCACTTCTGTAATTTTCCCGCCTTCTGTTATCCCTTTTATGGGAATACCGCCGCTTGCCGCAAATGTCAGCGCTGCATTGATATCCGTAAACCCCCCGACCCAGTTCATGAATTTTTCCGCGCTGATTTCAGAGGTGCCGTAGACATAACGGCTATGGATTCCTGAAGCACGGAGAAGGGCTATAAGAAGGCTCGAAGTGTCGAAGGCGTTGCATTGCTTTGTCTGAAGACAATAATCCGCACCTTGAATTGATCCATAGGTTGGAACGAATTCGATATTTGAGCGAACCCAGTTGTAAATTTTTACAGGATTATGGTTGAGTTCTGTGGCTTTCGCCTGTATAGCAGGCGTGAATTTAACCTCTATCGTCTCTGCTAAATCAGCATCAGTAGGCGGATCGGCGAGAGCGAGCAGCATAGTCCCACCCCTCCCAACCTCCCCTTGGTAAGGGGAGGAATAAGGTGGGGTCGCTTTTTCATTTA
>MHEF01000152.1:4208-11989 GCA_001805125.1 Nitrospirae bacterium RBG_13_39_12 | reverse complement strand
CTCCAGCAGAAGAAAAATAATACTACAAGGGCTATTGGTTTGAAGACCTTATGTTTCATTCATTCTCCCCATTTTATGAGGTTCATAAATTCTGCCTTTTGATGCTGATACATTATATATGGCCCCCCCCCCCTATGTTGTCAAGAAAAATATTTGGACACTGCAAATGCGGAAAAGCAACTATGCTTTCATTAACCCAAAATTGCCACGGTAGGCATATGTGCCTGCCAGCTTTAAAATCTAACCGCACTTTTCGTGTTAAAGAATTATCTTAACAAGTCACATCTCTTGTAGCCTCTATAGAGGTATAAAATACAAATAGAATGTACACTCTCTTAATTTCTAGTACATACCTGTGTACTTTATGAAACCAACGATTTGACAAGTCTAATTTAAGTTTGTAGATTAAATCTAATAATCGATAGATGGCATATTATATTGGAGATTTAGATGGATGAAAGAAATTCTGTAATAATTGTTGATGATGATAAAAGACTGCTGGAGATTTTCAAAACAGCACTATCACTGGAAGGTTATGAATGTGAGACAGCGTCAAGCGCCGAGTCCGCTCTTGAACTCATCAAGAATACGTCGTTTGATATTATGTTAACAGACATCAGAATGCCTGGAATAGAAGGCTTTGAACTTACAAGCAAAGCAAAAAATATCAGACCGGATTTGTCCGTTATCATAATGACCGCATACGCTGAAGAATTCTCCTATGACAATGCCTTAGAAGCCGGAGCATCGGATTTTATAAAAAAACCATTCACTTTAAATGAACTGATAGCAAGGATACAGCATGTCAAACTGCAAGAGAAGGTACGCACAATGGCAGTTACCGACGAACTAACCAGCCTTTACAACAGGAGAGGATTTTTTAACCTGGTTGAAAAACTGCTGCAACTTTGCAAACGGGAGAAGAAAGGGATATTCATGCTTTATATTGATTTAGATGGTCTGAAGAAGATTAATGATACATTCGGACACAAAGAAGGCGATATGGCATTAATCGATATTGCCAATATTCTAAGAAAAATTTACCGAGAGTCAGACATTATTGCCCGCATCGGAGGAGATGAGTTTGTAGTTATTCCAATCGGAACAACTGAGGACAGTGCCAGGATTGCCACTTCTCGTTTGCAAAAAAGCATTGAGATTCATAACGCAGAAAGTACCCGTAGCTACAAGCTTTCGTTAAGTTTTGGTATAGCGTATTTCGACCCTGAAAATCCTTGCTCTATTGATGAACTGCTGGTTAAAGGAGACACATTGATGTATGAGCAGAAAAGACATAAGCGGAAATCTTAACTCAAACAGGTCAAATCTTTTCTTTTAAATTTAGATTAATGCAAGGAGACTCTCAATACTGTCTATCATATAATCTGCATCCAAAATATCCTTCTTTCCCCCATAACCATAAGTAACAGCGATTGTCTTTACTCCTGCCTTTTTACCTGCTTCAATATCGTATGGGCTGTCGCCTACTATCACAGATTCATAAATGGCAACATTTAATTTATTAATTACATGAATGACAGGGACAGCAGAGGGCTTTCTCTCAGAAGTGGTATCGCTCCCAACAACGAGGTCGAAATATTTAAGCAGATCAAGCTTATCCAGAAGCTTTGCAGATAAATATTCCCTCTTATTGGATATTACCGCCTTTTTATAACCACTGAGGTTTTCAAGAGTTTCTCTGACATGAGGATATGTCTCAGAATAGTCGATTAAATGTTCTGAGTAATAATCAAGAAATCTTTTCTTCACTGCATCTCTTAACTGACTTTTTTCTTCTCCGAGAACTTTCTCTATGAGTCTTGTCAGGCCTTCTCCAACCATCTTTACAGTCACTTCAACTGTAAGTTCATTCAGGCCGTAAGGTCTTAACGCATAGTTCAGGGCATTGGTTATGTCTCTGACGGTGTCAACAAGTGTACCATCAAGGTCGAACATTATAAGTTTGACAGCCATAAAAAATTATATCATATACATAATTCAATGATGTTTATCTGTATAGATAATGTTGTAAAATTATATTCGGGAAGCAATATGTTTGAAGAAAAACTGCAAGACCGAAAAAAAGGGGTAACTTCTAAAATGAAAACTATTGTTAATTGTATCACTGTACTGATTGCCATTTTAATTATTGCACCAGGTCTTTCTTTTGCCATTGAAAGACCTTTGAACACATTAGAAGCAACCGCTGCTGACATAACCGGGACATATACTTTGATACTTTACGGCCGAGGATTCTCAGATGATCTTGAAACTATCGCGATTCTTGATAAAGAGGGAGATCAATATACCTTTGAGCCATATGCACCTGATTTCGATTACATATTAAAACACCAGGTTAAAGCCAAAGACGCTCTGAAAGAAGCAGAAAATTTTATCAGCTTTCACTATTCCTTCTGGAAGCTTCAACTTAGCAGGATTATTGACAAAAAAGGCAATACTATAGCTTACGAAGCAAGACCATTATATCTGCCTTTCACTTTTGGTGTCAGCGATGTTTTGGAGGTTAGTTATTGGTTCAAGGAAAGCGGCAGGGTAAAAATCTTGATAAGGCTTATACCATCAATTGAAAGAACCCGTTTCCCTGGAGGTGCTGACGCAGGTGTAGGGGGGAATTGATTTTTTAATGGATAACTCTTCAGAATTTTTTAAATTTGGAAGATACTTACTCAATAAAAAACTTATAAATCAGATGGATATCCTAAATGCAAGATATCTTCAGAAAAAGAACAATTTAAAAATCGGAGAACTTGCTAAGGCTAAGTGCTGGCTTAATGAAGATGAGATAATTAGAATATTGACAATTCAGGAAGAGACTAAGGAAAAATTTGGAGAGATTATAGTAAGAGAGAAATATCTAATAAAAGACAGGGTGGAAGAACTGTTAAAAGAGCAGGAAGATACATATATCTACTTTGGCGAAGCCCTGGTTAAAATCGGGGCTATCTCTATGGAACTGCTTATAGAACAATTAAAGGAATTCAACAGAATGAAACTCCAAAACATAGATAATAAATAAAATACAGAATTTTAATTTCTTGTCCCTCTATGTATAGCTACAATTCCACCTGCCAGAGTATAATGTGTAACATTTTTCCATCCAGCTGTTTTAATAAGACTCACTAACTCAAGCGCAGAAGGAAAATCACCAATAGTCATTCCCAGATATCTGTAAGCATCAGGATCTGATCCGAGAAGATTGGAAATCAAGGGAATAAGTTTTGCTAGGTAAAAGGAATAAAGTCTACTGAAAATCGGTGTTTCTGGCCGGCTGAACTCAAGACAAACAAAACAACCGTCAGGTTTTGTCACCCGGTAAAATTCCTTTAACGCTTTCAGCCTATTCTTAATATTCCTCAGGCCAAATGTTATGGTAATCGCATCAAATTGCTCATCTTCATAAGGAAGCTTCTCAGCATTGCCTTCCCTGAAAATGATCTTATCAGCAAGTTCCGCCTTTTTGACTTTCTTCCTTCCTATTTCGAGCAACTCATTAGAGAAATCAAGCCCTTCTATTCGAGCCTGACCTTTCCAGAACCGGCAGAGTTCTATGGCCATATCGCCTGTCCCTGTACATACATCGAGAATTCTCCTGCAATAAATTTTTCCTGTCTCCATCGCAACCTTTTTACGCCATCTGAAATCAAGGCCCAGACTCAGGACATGGTTCAGAAGATCATAGCGAGGGGCAATAGCGGAAAACATCTGCTCAACTTTCTTTTCATCCCGTTCTTTATAATCAACTATGTTCATATTTGTTTTTTGTATTTCAAGAGCGTTTTTCTTCTGAGCTTCGAACATCTGCAAGTTTTTCTGTGATTTTGTTTTACTTTTTTGAAGCTCTCAACAATTATCTTACCTACATTGGAAGCTTCCTGATAAAAGATCTTTCTTAATTCATTATGGCTCCAGTCTGAACCAACTCCTTCAGCCCGATTTACAACAAGGTAAAGGCCTGCATAACAAGCTCCTATCTCCCTGGACAAATAAACCTCAGGACAAAGGCTCTGTCCAATAACATCTCCGCCGAGAGACTCTATCATCCTTACCTCAGCCCGGCTTTCGAAATGCCTGCCATCTGTAACCGCATATATTCCTCGTTTAATCTCTCTATCGGGAAATATTCTGGCACTTGTTTTACCAAGCAGTTCAGCAAGTTCAGGACAGATTGGGTCACGCATAACAAGTAAATACCTGTCGGAAAGACAGACATCCTTTCTCAAAGAAAGATCAATATAGTCAACGGGAATTACAAAGTGACGGAGATTAAAATCTTTATTTATGGCACCAACCCCTCCTTCAGCAAGAATAGTATTAACACCAGCCTTTTCAAAAACCCAGAAAATCTGTCGGGATGCATCAGCCCTGTTAACACCAGAACGCCAGCCATGCATTCTGACTGTGAGTACAGGCTCTCCGTCAATTTCTATCAACTTAAACTCAGGGCTTTCACCAAAGGGGGTTGGAAAAACTTTCTTATCTAATAACTTTATTCCTTTATTCTTGATATCTTCAGGAAAATTAATAGAAAAGGTGCTTGAACCGCCAATAAACGCTTTTGTGGCTCGTAATATTCCTTTTTTACTGATAATAGACTGCTTCATAATTTTCAACGCCTGATATACTATTATTCTCCAAAGACTTTAAAAGTTGTTTAAGTTTTCGATAATACGTGGCTGTCTTTGAACGGATTCTTTTGCCGACAGTCAGACCCCCCTTCATCCCCCCCTTGGCAAGGGGGAATATGAGAGGGGTAAGGCAAAAGCCTCGGACCCTGCCCTGTGGAGTAGCGAAACATACTTCACAGGGGAGAATGAGTGAAAAGATTGCCACGTATTATGTACCCATTGAAACAGCGTTCATTACGAATTTTACTGTTTAATAAACCTTCAATATATTGAATTCTGTATCCCTCTGGGCCGGGACCTTGCCCGTCTTTCCTATAAGATCTACCATTTCATCAACACTCATCCGGTGAGATACACCAGCAGCACGAACAACATTCTCCTCAATCATTATACTGCCAAGATCATTTGCCCCGAATGAAAGACAGATTTGTCCGATATCCTTACCCTGGGTAACCCATGATCCCTGAACATTCACAAAATTATCCAGGAATAAACGACTTACAGAAAGGGTTCTCAGATATTCTATGGAGGATACAGGTTTGCCCCCTAATAAGGTATTGCCTGGTTGAAATGTCCACGGGATAAAAGAGAGGAACCCGCCTGTTCTACCCTGAAGACCTCTCACCTTTTGAAGATGATTTATCCTGTCCTCTATGGTTTCAACTGTACCAATCATCATTGTTGCTGTAGTCTTAAGCCCCAGATTATGAGCTTCCTCCATAACTTCCAGCCACTTCGAAGAAGATATTTTACGCGGACTTATCCTTTTTCTTACCCTGTCGACAAGTATCTCTGCCCCTCCTCCCGGAAGTGAATCAAGACCAGCCTTAATAAGCTCCTTCAATGTCTCTGCAACAGATATGCCTGCTGATTCACCAATATGAACAATCTCTGGAGGAGAAAGACTGTGAATTCTGATATTGAATTTACTTTTTATCCCTTCAAACATCCTGGTATAGTAATCAATTTTCAGATCAGGATTAATTCCTCCCTGAAGCATGACCTGAGTTCCTGAAAGCTTGATTGTTTCAGCAACTTTCTCCTCAATCTCTTTTTGGTTTAAAACATAGGCTTCCGGATGACCACTGGTTCTGTAGAAAGCGCAAAAGCTACATTGATTTACACAAACATTTGTGTAATTTATATTCCTATCTATTAGAAAAGTTGCTTTCCTCTCCGGGTTTTTAAAATTACAAACTGCATCAGCCGTTACTGCAAGTTCCAATAAATCAGCTTCCTTAAAAACTTGGACTGCCTCCTCAAAACTTAATCTTTTACCTTCTGTAACTCTGCCGAGAATTCCTTGAACCTTCAAGCCCTTACACCTGAACGTAATTTTACAAATTCCAGTTCCGGAACTGTTTCAACTGCTCCAATTTCTTTTGCTAATTTATAAAAATGAAAAAGA
This sequence comes from Nitrospirae bacterium RBG_13_39_12, assembly GCA_001805125.1. Taxonomy (GTDB): domain Bacteria; phylum Nitrospirota; class Thermodesulfovibrionia; order Thermodesulfovibrionales; family SM23-35; genus RBG-13-39-12. Next base: position 5,935 of record MHEF01000152.1, on the reverse strand, counting down.
CCTTCTTGATAGTCTTTCCCGAAATCAAATCGAAGAGTTTTAAAATATTTCTCAAGAAAAAAGAAACTGAACGGTTCCCACTTAGCAGCATATTCAGCTATCTCGGTCAAATGTTCTTGTGAGTAAACCATTGATTTTCTGAAAATTTCGAATACATAACCGCATAACTCGCTTTGCTCATCAGCAAACCCCCGGTTGACTGCCCAGACCGCATAAACCATCTTCCTCCCGGTCAATTTCTTCCACTCAACTCCCAGGTCATAAAGATAACAATCCCTGGCTCCGATATAGTGTGTTAGGGCTATATCACCAATAAGCAAAGCTGCATCAGCATCTGAAAGCATCCTGTTTAAATCAGGTTGACAAACAAAATACTCCGGCTCAATTCCATATCTAAAATTAAGGATTATCTTGAGTAACACCTGTGATGTTGCAGAGGTGCTCGTTAGAGCAATCTTTTTCCCGGAAAGTTCATTTATCGGGAATCGGCTCAGAAGCAGAATGCTTTTTGCTTCTCCATCAGAACTGACAGTAAATTCAGGATAGAGAACCAGAGATCCGGAGTGGCGGGCATATTCAATTGACGAGATAGGTGAAACATCAAGCTTCCCGCCTATCAGAAGTTGATTGAGCTCAGTCGGCAGTCCCTTAATAAGTTCAATATCCAGCAGGGCATAGCTTTTAACAAGCCCGTAGTAAAGAGGAAGACAGTTTAAAAAATGGATATGTCCTACCCTAGGTCTCAATTAATATACCCTGCCCTTCACTTTTATATACTTTTATTATGTTATAAAGTGTATCTCTTTCAACAGGTATCCTGCCGGTCGCAAAAATTAAGTCCAGGAGTTCTTCTCTAGAAATCGACTTATCGGTATCAGCGCCTGCTGCATGGGTAATCTTTTCTTCAACAACAGTTCCATCCAGGTCATCAACTCCGAATAGAAGAGAAAGCTGGGCTACTTTTAGCCCGAGCATTATCCAGAAGGCCTTGATATGCTGAAAATTATCCAGGACAAGCCTTGAAACAGCAAGCACTTTCAGATTTTCAAAAGCCGTCGGCTTTTGAAAATCAGGAAGCTGAGTATTTTTAGGATGGAACGGGAGAGGGATAAAGGATTGAAATCCGCCTGTTTCATCCTGAAGTGATCTTAACTCAAGCAGGTGGTCAATACGTTCCTCAACTGTTTCAATATGACCGTACAGCATGGTTGCATTAGACTTAAGGCCGAGATTGTGGGCGGTCCTCATGACTTCCAGCCACTCTTCACTATTTGCCTTTCCAGGACAAACTGATTCCCGTATTCGATGATTTAATATCTCAGCCCCACCTCCGGGAAGCGACCCTAAACCAGCCTCTTTGAGTCGAATAAGCACCTCCTGAATCGGCAGTTGAGATATCCTGGAAAAATAGTTAATCTCAACAGCAGTAAAGGCCTGAATATGAACTTCTGGCATGGTCTCCCTAAGGCGAGTGATAACCTCAAGATAGTAATCAAAGGGAAGATCAGGATGAAGCCCGCTAACAATGTGAAACTCTGTTATCCCGAGATGTTTTGCTGACAGTGCTGCACCAAGTACCTCCTCGATCGACATTGTATATGCATCAGGGTCTGTCTTATCACGACTAAAAGCGCAAAACTTGCATCGTGATACACAAATATTTGTAAGGTTTATATGACGGTTCACATTAAAATATGCATAATTGCCGGTCTTTTTCTCTTTAACTT
>MHEF01000152.1:0-4182 GCA_001805125.1 Nitrospirae bacterium RBG_13_39_12 | reverse complement strand
ATGACTCAGATAACGTGCACGTTTTCATTCATATCGTTTAAATAACCATGCATGCGCAAATTCTGCATTCAAGAGATTTTAATGCATATGTGCCTACCAGCTTTAAAATCTAACTGCATTTTTCGGGTTAATAACGTAAGGGTGTAGTATCCTTACATTCTTTTTATAAAAATAAACTTTTTCAGAAATTATTCTTTTCTCCAACCCTTAAAAAGATTATGTTCAATTCTCAAGAGATTCAAAACCTTTCCGACAACAAAATCTATTAAATCCTCAACTGTTTTGGGATGATGATAAAAAGCAGGCATAGCTGGGAGAATCTCCGCTCCTGCCCTTGCTGCCTTGACCATATTCTCCAGATGAACAAGACTAAGAGGAGTCTCGCGGATAACAAGAATCAACCTTCTCCCCTCCTTAATAGCGACATCGGCTGCCCTCTCAAGCAGATTGCTTGAGATACCATTTGCCACAGCAGCTAACTTTCCCATACTGCATGGAATGATAATCACCGCTTCAGGTACATTCGAACCACTCATAAAGGGGGCTTCAAAATTATTATTTTCCCATACTTTTATTCTATTTCTAATTCCAGCCGGACCAAGCTTATCCAATTGCTCAAAGCCCGACACCCCGAGTTCTTCCTTCATTACCGCTTTCCCTGCAGAAGTCACAATCACATTAACATTATGTTTTCCCTTTGCAAGCTCCTGAATCAATCTGACACCATAAATAATCCCGCTTGCTCCAGAAATGCCAATCACGAAATCAGCCACGTTTTTCCTCCTAAAATCACATCGAAAGCAACAAAAAAGAACAGTATCACACTGATAAATCCGTTCATTGTAAAGAATGCAAGGTTGAGCCGGGATAAATCGTCCGGCTTGATAATCTTGTTCTCATATATTAAAAGGATAGCTGCTATAGAAACTCCGATATAGTAGAACAACCCTAAATCCAGACGTATGCCAACCCATATTAATATCACAATCGAAGTAGAATGGAGCAGTTTAGTCAGATTGAGTGATACTTTTAATCCGAACCTGGCAGGAATAGAGAAAAGCCCGAGCCGACGGTCAAAATCTATATCTTGAATAGCATAGAAGATATCGAATCCGGATACCCAGAGGAGCACCGCTCCTCCTATTAGAAATGGTTCAAGACTGAATTTATTGGTAATTGCTATCCATGCTCCCACCGGAGCCAATCCCAGACAAAAGCCGAGAACAAAGTGGGAAAGCCATGTAACCCTCTTTGTATAAGGATAAGCAATAAATGGAATGACAACAAATGGCCACAGATAACGACATATGGGAGCAAGATTATACACCGCAAGTAAAAACAGAACCAGGCTGAATAGCGCAAAAACAATAACATTTGAAACAGAGAGTAACCCTTTTGGCAATGCCCGTTCAGTGGTTCTGGGATTGCGGCGGTCTATTTCTATGTCAATCAAACGGTTTAATGCCATTGCAAAGCTCCGTGCTCCTATCATTGCCAGGGTAATCCAAAAAATTGATCTTAAATCGGGAACCCGCATCTGAGATAGAAAAGCTCCCAGATAAGCGAACGGTAACGCAAAGATACTGTGCTGGAATTTAATCATTTCCATGTAATTTTTAATCTTTTCTATCATCTGTATTATATTTCCATGTTTTTTACAATGTTTTTTTATTCAAACCCGTATTCTTTCCATCTTTTATCGACAAGGTTCCTTATCTCATCAGACATCCGTATCTCTTCAGGCCATTCCCTTTGGTATCCTTCCTCAGGCCATTTTTTCGTTGCATCAATCCCCATCTTTGCCCCATAGATAGGCATATTAGCGGAATGATCCAGGACATCGAGCGGGCCTTCAACCACCATAATGTCCCGTGCAGGGTCCACATTGTTAAATGCCTTCCATGCTGCTTCTGAAGTCTTCTGTATATTTACATCTTCATCGAAAATGAAAACAAATTTGGTAAACATCATCTGCCCCAATCCCCAGATTGCGTTCATTACTTTTCTGGCATGCATAGGATAGGATTTTTTTATGGAAATTAAAGCACAGTTATGAAAGACCCCTTCAATGGGAAGATTTATATCAACAATCTCAGGAAGTTGCATCTTGATAAACGGCAGGAACATCCTTTCGGTAGCCTTTCCCATATAACAGTCTTCCATCGGCGGTTTGCCTACAATGGTTGCAGGATAAATAGGATCTTTTCTTTGAGTTATACAGGTTATATGAAAAACAGGATAATCAGCAGCAACAGAATAATAACCGGTATGGTCCCCAAAGGGGCCTTCTTTTCTTTCTTCCCCTGTTTCAACATAACCCTCGAGAATAATCTCAGCATGGGCAGGAACAAGGAGGTCAACGGTTTTTGCTTTAACAACTTCAACAGGTTTTTTTCTTAGAAACCCGGCAAAGAACAGCTCTTCAATCCCATAGGGCAGCGGCGCAGTTGCTGAAAAGATTGTTATTGGGTCTCCGCCAAGGGCAACAGCAACTTCCATTTTCTTGCCGAGTTTCGCTGTTTTCCTATAGTTAACTGCTCCGTCATGATGGGTATGCCAGTGCATACCTGTTGTCTTTTCGTCAAAAACCTGCATGCGGTACATTCCCATATTCTGCTTGCTGGTTTCCGGATCTTTCGTGATAACAAGGGGGAGAGTAATAAACCGGCCGCCATCTTCAGGCCAGCATTGAAGTATCGGGTAATCAAAAAGAGAAAAGTTGCTTTCTTTCACTTCTTGCTGACAGGGTGCTCTTTTAACTTCCTTTGGCTTAGAAGTACCTAGTTTGTATAACTCTTTAAGAACTTCTAATTTCTGGCGTAATTGCAGATCGTGTTCAACTTTTAATAGCGAAGCAAATCTCTGGTTTATAGCAACGAAGTCTTGAACTCCAAGCGCCCAACTCATCCTTTGATAAGAGCCAAATATATTCATAACAAGTGGTATTTGTGAACCTTTAACTTTTTCGAAAAGGATAGCCGGACCATTCTTTTTCGATATCCTGTCAGCTATTTCCGTTACTTCAAGGACGGGGTCAACTTCAGTCTTAATTCGAACCAGCTCTTTTTTATCTTCGAGGAACCCTGTAAACTCTCTCAGGTCGTTATATATCACCGTTTTTCTCCAACCAGTCCTGATTTGAATATGTCACGCAAAGAAATTGCTGCCCGATAGAGGGAAAATTTAAATGTTTTATTTTCAACTGCTGCTGACTCGCTTAATACACGGCTTAGAAGTATTCCCTGAGCCGCTCCAAAAATAATCATTTTGGCCACACGGGTGTCTAAATCTTTACGGTATATTCCTTTTTTCTTTCCTTCTTCCAGAATCGTTTCGATCAGATCAATAAATTCAACGACACGATTAACTGTATAATTATTCAAAAATATACTGCTTTGTTTTACATCTATTAGAAATATCTCTGCCAGATGACGGTCTTTTTTGAACAATCTAACAACCAGAGAAAACATTACCTTTAATTTTTTATTCGGGTCATCAAGACGGCTGATCTTTTTCCTGATATCATCAATTATCCCTCCCCATTTTTCATCAAACAGGGCAAGCAGTAAATCCTCTTTGCTCTGGAAATAATTATAGAGTGTGCCTTCTGCTACATTGGCTTCAGCTGCTATCTCAGAAACCCTGGTCTCAGGATAGCCCCGTTTGACAAAGGTCTTTAGGGCAGCATTAAGAATAATCTTGCGTTTTTCACCAGACTTCTGATCTGATTTATCAGACATATTTCATCCCGGGATTATTAATATTGAGTGAGCACTCACTCAATATTAAATTAAAGGAATATTTTCTGTCAAATACAAATATTATTAAAAAAAAAAGGGGTGAGGGAATCCACACCCCCTTTTGTATATTTACTTCTAAAACTTCTATGACTTACTTCGTATAGGAGGATGCTTCGTATCCGCAACCCCATTGTGGTTCATAAACCATAGCACTCATGGGCAAGCCCATGATGCTGCTTGATACAAACTTGCGTGGGAATCCTTTAGCGTTCCAGTATAAAAGGCAGGCAAGATCTAACCTTAAAAGATAGTTCCTGCCTGCCCTTGTTTAACTAATTACCCAGGTTCTACTGCTTCCCTAACTCAGATGTTTGTTGACCAGCTTGGTCATCTCAAACATCGAAACCTGCCTCTTGCCTCCAAACACTGCCAACAGGTTGGC
>MHEF01000151.1:9632-23079 GCA_001805125.1 Nitrospirae bacterium RBG_13_39_12 | reverse complement strand
AAGCCAGCATGACAAAGTAAATGCACTCATTTTTATGTCCACTTTATGTCCACACTATTATGAGAACCTTAATTATCATACCCCTACATGGGTCCTCCCTTTCTTGTATGACATGTAAGACAGCCTGTTCCAGCAACCCCGTTACGCGCAAACATGTTGTTATAGTCCCACCGCAGTATATCCGGATAGGGACTTGCATGCGCCCTGTGGCATGAGAGGCACATGATTACGCTGTTCAAGTCAACCTCTGTCTCGCCCCCTGTCGGCTCTTTGAAGGCAACAGGCGCCTCAAGGCTGTAAGTTATGTAAGCCTGATACTCAGAGCCTGCAAAGCCCCCGTGTACAGAGTCAAAGGCAATGTCGGCAGGATGCCTTACCCATAAAGAGTTATAGACCTGACCGACTTCTTTTCTGCCACCGAGTTTTGGATTGGGATGAAACTTGGCATGACACTCTCCACAGAGGTAGCTTATTGTATCCATCGTATCATGGGTAATATTTCCCCGGTACCCGTTATGGTTGTCGATAGTAGCGAGATATTCCCAGTCCACATGTTCCTTTCCTGTTATCCCGTAAAGAAAGCGGTAACTTTTGCCCACAGTTGAACCATCAATTTCACTATCGTCTGTATGGTGTGCCCCGTAAATAGCTTCATATGGGTCATCTTTCGTCCTGTCCCCGTGGCACCCCCAGGTACCGGCACAATTAAGCTGCCGCTGATTAGGCCAGTCCTGAGGCCCGTTGCCCCCCGGGATTATGACCCCAGGGATAAAAGCAGGGGGAACGTCCATAGGGGGGTTTTCCTGAAGAGAGATTTCAGTTACATTGTGTCCTTTTGAATAATCTGGATTGTACCCGTCTGCCACATAATAGAAATTCCCGGCAGCCAGATCACTGTTTTCCATGTGATGCAGCACCTGAGGAATTCTTGCCTTTCCGACCTCTATGATATTCTCATCTCCGCTGGGGTTCTGTGCATGACAGCCCAGACAGCCGCCTTCTATAAGCTCAGGGAACGGACCGGCACGCCCTCCATATGTCATTTCACTGCCTTCGTAACTGTAATGCATGCTGTGGCAATCCCTGCACTTGCCCTTAACCCGCGCATCAACATCTGATTGAAAACAAACAAATAAAAGCAAAATACAAAGAGTAAAAAATAAAGAGAACATAAAACGGTTACGGTAACAAAGCCCGTTTCGTCTATCGGCTATGTCATTGAGCTTTTTCACGTTACCGTTATACGTTACCGATACGGGCATCGTAACCGTTGCCGTAACCCGTTTCACTATTCTCCCTTTCCTGTATGGCATATGAAACAACCGCCCTTTCCTTCTTCTCCAGCAATAATATTCTCATAGTCCCATTTTAATATAGACCCGTAGGGACTTGAGTGTGCCATGTGGCATGAAAGACATATTACAAGGTCTTCTCCGGGAAATACCTCATCGCTTGGTAAACCGGGAACTTTTTCCCTTCCCACTGGGGCATCAGGGTTGTAAGTCCTTATCCCCGCTCTATCATTCGGAGGCTGGACATCCGGATTATAGATTGTATACTCACCGGTCTCCGGAAGAGCTATATCTACCGGATGCCTGAACCACGGGCTTTTCTTTCCTGTGTTATCCCTGCTATGAAAATAGCCATGGCAGCTCGCACATAACAGGTCAATCGACTCAGAGTACTCATTATGCTTTTTTGAAGAGCTGTTTTGATTCCATTCATCATCCTCGAGACCCAGGACACCTTTTACCCTATCTGTATTTTTTAAAAATCTGTAGCTTTTAGCTGTTGTGCTTCCGTCAATTGGGGTATCCTCAGAATGATGTGTGCCCATGATTGATTCAAAGGGGTCTTTCACATTCCTGTTTCCGTGGCATCCGTTGGAACCGGCACATGTCAATGGCTTTTCAGTGTTATATCCTGCCAAAGAAGGGTCATATTCCCTCACATATCCTGGAGGGACTCCCATAAATTTTGCATCCGTAGAAGTAACAGCATCCACATTATGCCCCTTCCTGTCTCCAAAATCTTTTGCTACATAATAAAAATTCCCTCCGGCAAGGATATGGGACGGTGTTACAACATTCTTAACAACCGGAACCCTGGCGCCACCTAAAATCTTTATCGTATCCCTGTCAGTATTTGAATGGCAATTCACACACAGGGTATTTTTCAGGACATACTGCTGCGGTTTACCGGGTTCTGCTTCTTCCATCATTCCGGGATAAAGAGCATGACATGCCTCACAATCACCTGTGACCATAGCAGGGCACTCTCTTGAAGGTTCAAGAACAAATAACATAATCAGGAAAAGGATGGATGCAACTAAAAATACTTGTTTTTTCACTTAAAAACCTCTAACTGAATAAACCCGAAAAGCAGGGGATTTATTCCCCTCACTCTAAATTTTATCAACTTCTTAACCACCTTCAAAAAATGGAGATTTAGGGGGGATATTAATTTCAGTTCTCCTTCAAAAGTCGCATGTACTTGAACATAACCCGTTAGTAACTTAGCATAAATAGTGCCAGGAATAATGACAATTAATGTCAGCTATAAATGCAAAAAATGTAATCAAAGTGATTCGGACACTTTATTGACTTAATGCCGATAAAACAGATTAATAAAATTTTCAGGATCTTATCGCTTATTTTTTTCTTAATTCTTACTTTTGACTTCTAACTTCTTGCTTTTTTACTTTTTAGGTTTCTTATATTCATGACAGCTCGGACAAAGCTCAAAGGCTGTCTTAGCAGGGAACCTGAACAAGTTCACAGAATCAGAACTGTGCGGATCATGACAGCTTGCACACGAAAGTTCCCCGTATTTTGATTTAGGGTCTTTTCTGTCTCTGAGAGGGTGTCCTACCTGAGACATTGCCCCTGCTGCGTGAGGCATTTTGGCAATCCTCGGATGGCACATGAGGCATCCGTCTGTTATCGGATAGTAAAGCAGTGCAACATCTTTTGAAGCATGAGGTTCATGGCATACCGTGCACATGCCTGCAGATACCGGAGGATGCTGATCTTTTCTGTCAAATCCTGATTTATCATGGCAGTTGAAACACAAGTCAGGGGACCTGGCAAGAAGAAGCTTTTTTTCGTCACCCTGATGCGGTTCATGGCAGCTCATGCACATGCCGGATGCAACAGGAGAATGATTATCCTTATTCTTGAAATCAGAACTGTCGTGGCACATATAGCACACATCAGGGGTAGCTTTTAAAAGCAACTTCTGTGCTTCTGACGAATGAGGTTCATGACAGTTCAGGCATAACCCCGTAGCAACAGGCGAATGATGTTTCTTCTTTTTCTCCGAAATATATTTTTCTTTGTTATGGCATAGAAAACACTCTTTGGGCATCTCTGCGAGAAGAAGTTTCTTTACTTTGCTGCTGTGAGGTTCATGACATCCCATACATCTCCCTTCTGCTACCGGAGGATGCTTGGATTTTCTCATAAAATCAGCATTGGCGTGGCACAGAAAACATTCATCAGGCATTTTGGCAAGCAGTAGTCCCTTGGCATCAGAGGTATGGACGTTATGGCATGACAGACATTCACCCTTTGCCACAGGCGGGTGTTCAACTTTATTAGAGAATTTGGTTTTATCATGGCAGCCCCAGCAAAATTCAACACCCTGAGCAAATAAATAATTCGGAAAATCCTTCTTTTTCCCCGTTATATGGGCATATGTATGACATTTAACGCATTCAGTAGGATGGTCATATTTACCTGCAACCTTATCCTTGTGACATTTTAAACAATCAGGGAAGTCATAAGAAAAAGATGCAACGGGGATTAAAAAAACAGAAAAAGAAATAAAAAAGATAAATAAAAGATAAGTCTTTAATTTTCTTAAGCTCTTAATCATCTGTCACCTGCCAGTGGTCAGAAGCTAGCCAAAAACAGTGTTTAATGCCAATGACCTTATATTCTTAAAATTAATGGTAAAATAACTTAACAAAAACAAATTATTTAAGTCAATCTTCACTTTCCAATCATCAGGATAAAAATCTGGACCGTGTATATAATTATGATTTCTTAAAAGTTTCTTCATCTCTTTTCAATGTCATTTATTCTTAATATTGCAACCAGCTGGGTAATCTCTTTTACCTGCTTGCTTAACTTTGTAATTTTTATTGAGAAATGCAGATTAATAAGAATTAAAATCACAAGACCAAAAATGAATATTGTAGTTGTCTGTGCAGTTGCGCCTATAAGATCTGTAAGCCATTTAAGGAGCCCCTCCCACAGAACAAGTACAACTATCCCAAGACCGACAATAAGCCAAAGGAAAGAGTACTCTTCCTCGAGTTTTTTACTTCTTACCATTTCAAGTATCACTACAAAAACGCCTATACCTACAAAAAGTGCAAATATCTTTTGATGTAACGTCATATTCTGCCACCCCCTTTGCCTCTTAAAAGTGTAACGAAAATCGAAAGAAGCATTTTAAAAGTATAATAAAATGGTCTAAGCCCGCTATGCATTGATACTTTTCCGATAACCCTTTTCATTGTTACCGGAACCTCAATGAACCTGAGACCCCTTCTGTGAAGCATTATTATTACATCCGCATCAGGATAATCCACCGGATATTCATCGCTCGCATAGAGTTCCATCACCTTCCTGTTGAGTGCTTGAAACCCTGACGTCGGGTCAGTCACCTTCTTCCCGGTAAGGAGCGATGCTATGAAAGCAAAAAAAATGATGCCTGCTCTCCTGAAAAATGGCGACTTGTATTCATTCTTACCAAGGAACCGTGAACCGATAGTGACATCCGCTTCTTGTTTAAGAACCGGCTCAATAAGCGCCGGGATTGCTGCCGGATCATGTTGACCATCTGCATCCATCTGAATAGCAAATTGGTATCCTTTCTTTAATGCATATTTAAACCCCGTCTGCAGCGCAGCGCCATATCCGAGATTAAAGCTGAGTTCTATGACTACAGCCCCGGACTGCCTCGCCTCATCAGCTGTATTGTCCAACGAGCCATCGCTGACAACAATAATATTTGCCTCACTGAATTTTCTGATACCGGCGATGGTAGATGCAATCCTGCCGGACTCGTTATAAGCAGGAACTATAACAACAAACTTACCCTCAGACTTCAGGCTCATGACTACTTATCATATTAAAGATTCCATAATCATACAACAAGGCTTCATTTATAATCGCTTTGCAGCCTTCTCAGCCCTAATAGCAAAATACATCTTTATGAAGTCAGCAATAACACTTATCGCTCTCATCTTTATCACCAATTTTAAAAAGTACACCGGCCTTTTGAAGAATTTGTTTGCTGCAAGGTCACGGAGTTTCATAAGTGCTTCTGCATTAAGAGACTCGTTTAAGGGGATAGGCGGGGTATTCACACTCCCAAAATCATTCCATGAAGGCAATGGAATCTTTTTATCGAGACAATGCTGATACAATTCTGTGCCTGGAAGGGGTATAGCTATAGCGAATGAGGCATATTCCTGATCCAGATCACAGGCAAGCCGGATTGTTTCCATTGCAGTTTCATAGGTTTCTCCAATATGTCCGATCATGAAATTTCCTGCGATAAACAGATCCGCTTCTCTCGCCATCTGATAAGCCTTTTTTATCTGCTCGATTGTGATATGTTTAGACATGCGCTTCAGAATTTCCTGATTGCCGCTTTCCACGCCAAAACATATCCAGCGGATAGATGCCTGTCTCATCTTCTTCAGTGTAGGCAGGTGCAAGATATCAACCCTCGATGAGACCATTATTTCAAGCCTCCTGTTATATCCCTTTTCAATAATATAGTCGCATATCTTGTTCACAATCTTGCGGTTTGCAGTGAATGTATCATCCTGAAAATAAAGCACTCGTATCCCCCACTTCTCCATAAGATAATCCAGTTGATCCTTTATCTGCTGCATTGTAAAAAAACGAATACCATGTCCAAACACAGCATGTGCAGCACAGAAATTGCACTTTCCTATACATCCTCTTCCTGTGAAAATAACTCCGAGAGGCTTTCTAAATCCATTGACCCAATTATTCCAGCCATATGATCGGTACAGACTTTTATCAAGCAGATGAAAAGCAGGAAGTGGAAGAATGCTTAAGTCTTTTATCGGAGGTCTTTCAGCAGTCTTTACAATACGAGCATCCTTCCTGTATACAATACCGCCAACGCCATCAAGGGTTTCGCTCTTCTCTAATGTTATGAGTATATCGGCAATCGTCTCATCACCCTCCCCTATGACACAGATATCAATAGCAGGGGCATCGATCAATGTCTGCTCCGGTATCGCAGAAACATGCGGCCCGCCAACGATCACCTTTACATCAGGCAGTCTTTTTTTGAGTTCTGTGTAAAAAATATTCGAAATATCCATTGTAGCTGTCATAATAGTTGATCCCACATAATCGGGTCTTTTTTCAGCAACCCGTGAGATTGTTTCCTCAAAGGTCAGCCCCTCTGCATCTCCATCAATAACAAAAACTTTATACCCTGCTTTTTCAGCCGTTGCTCCAACACTTATCAGCCCCATAGGAGGATTTATCGCCACAAAATCCTGAAGACTGTGGTAAGCATTCTCCATCGTCGGCACAACAACGAGCACCAGATTTTTCAATTCTCCTCCTGTATATCTTCTATGTTAACAGCGAACACTCTTATTTTGTTATGAGTGAAAATCTCTCCGGCAATCTTAAAAGGTATCGGGAAATACTTTGTAACTATGTTATCAAAACCCCACCTTTTGAGGACATCGCAGATGTCCTCTTTATCCCAGAACTTAACATGTGTTTTATCGTGATAAAAACCTTTTTTACCGGGGAGTTCGATTGCGAGTTTTCCACCTTTTTTAGAAACCCTCTTAATCTCTGAAAACGCAGCATCAGGCATTTCAAGATGTTCAAGCACATTATTAAGGAGCACTCCGTCAAATGAGCCATTATTGAATGGAAGGTTATAAACATCCGCGTGGAGACATTTGAGTCCTTTAGCAACACAAAATGCAACACAATCCTCATTCGTATCTATTCCTACAGAGTCTCTGTAGTATTGCAGAAATTCTCCGAGGCCTGCACCAATATCAAGAACTTTTCCAGAAAAATAATTAACTATAGGCCGAAGCAATAATCTTCGCAATAAGATTCCTAAATAACTCCTATTCTTCAGATACTTAAAGTAATCAGAGTTCACCAAAAACCTTTTTGTAAAGCAGAATATACTTGTTGGCAACCTTATCTATATAGTACCTATCCCTTATTGTAAGAAACGCATTTTCAGCTATTTTTTCTGAAAGTTGAATATTCTCAAGAAGATTAAGTATTGCATCTTTAAGCCCTGTTACATCACCCGGCTTTATTAGGAGGCCGTTTTCTCTATTCTCTATGAGGTCCACCACCCCTCCAATCTCTGTAGCAATAACCGGAAGTCTGCAAGCCATGGCCTCAAGGAGAGAATTGGGCATGCCTTCCTTGTCCGACGTAAAAACAAAGATATCAGTGATTTGCAGGTAATCAAGAATATTTGAAATAAAACCTTTAAAAAATACATACTCGGCAATTCCAAGTTCAGCGGTCATTCTCTGAAGTTTTTCTCTTAACTCTCCCTCCCCAAGTATAATAAGTTGAATATCATTTCTTGTCTTTAAAACCTCATGAATTGCCTTTAATAAAATGTCAATTCTTTTTAGCGGGACTATCCTGCCGGAAAAGGTAATTATTGTTTTATTATTATCAACATTAAGCTTTTTTTTAATTTCCCTTCGTTTCCCCGCATTTCTTTCCGGATAAAATATATCAGGCAAGATAAAGTTGGTTGTCTTAAATATTTTCCCTGTATTAAAACCGTCCTTTATCAAGTCATCTCTAATCTCACTGCTTACCGCTACAAAAATATCCACATTCTTCAAAATACGAATAAAAATATCTCCAATGCATATGTATTTGCCCTTGAATGAGCCTGCCTCTCTGTCCATTTTAGCGCCGGCAACCTTTGCAATAATTTTCTTTTTTATAAATTTGAGAGGGAGAACGTTAAAGATTAGTGGAAGACTTGCACCATGGAAATGAACGATATCATAATTATTCCTATACCTTATCAACATCCTCATAAGGTTAAAGGAGAAACTCAGCGAAATAAGCACATTCCTAATCGACTTTGCCTCCAGGTCATGTCTTGTTGAGCCAAAGGTCTTTATCTTTGTCACCTGCAAACCAAGTGCAGGATTCCATTCGGGAATACTCTTTATATCCCTGCACATTACAGATACCTTTACCCCCAGATTATACAAATATTCTGCGAGAGCAACTGCCTGTCTTCCCACGCCCCCTAATTCAGGATGGTAGAGGGGTGAAACCATACAAATTCTAACCGGTTTTTCCATCTATGAACATCCTGTGCCACAGTTCGAGCATGAGAAGATTCCAGATATGGTTATGCCATTTCCATTTGTTAGAGGTATGTTCGTCAAGGATTTTTTTTACTGTCTCCTTTTTGAAGTAGCCCCTTTTCACCGCTCTATCACTAAGCAAAGTATCATACGCCATTTCTTTTAGCTCATTCCTGAACCAGTGGTCTATTGGTACTACAAAACCCATCTTCTCCCTGTAAAGCACCTTGTCCGGCAGAATCCCCTTCATCGCCTGTTTGAGGATATATTTTGTCGTCCATCCCTTAAGCTTCAATTCTGCAGGAATCCTCGCAACAAATTCCATAAACTCGTGATCGAGAAACGGAGAGCGCGCTTCAATAGAATTTGCCATTGAGGCAACATCAACTTTTATGAGAAGGTCGTCAGGGAGATACATCATCACATCAGCATAAAGGGTTTTATCGAGAAAGTCGTTTGCATCTGCCTCTTTATATTTATTCAGAAGAAGGTCAAAAGAATCCATAGAAGAAACCCGTGTCGAAAAATCATTCGTATATAACTCATCTTTCATCTCTGTTGCGAAGTGGCATAGCCAGTGCGCATTCCTCATCTCTGGTGATCTACTGTATTCCTGGAGAAATCGTTTCAGTCTCCAGAAAAAATTAGTCGGGTCTTTGCCATGGGGCAACATTAGAACAAAAGGCAAGAGTGCTTTTGCAACAGGAGCAGGAAAATACCTGTGTATCATTCTTGAAAATTCATTTGCTTTATACCTTCCATACCCCGCAAAGTTTTCATCGCCTCCATCACCATTTAGTATCACTGTGACATGTTCTCTCGCTAACTTTGAGACATAATATGTTGGAATAGCTGACGAATCTGCAAATGGTTCATTATAGTGCCACACAAGTTTGTCAATCACTTCAAGAGCCTTTGGCTCAACTATAAATTCAGTGTGGTTAGTCTTAAATTTCTCTGCAATCATCCGTGCATATCGTAATTCATTATAAGTATCTTCCTTAAAACCTATAGAAAATGTTTTTAACGGCTCATTCATTATCCGTGACATCATTGCCACAACAGCGCTTGAATCAATACCTCCGCTTAAAAATGCCCCGAGAGGCACATCACTTATAAGCCTTATACTTACTGCCTCTTTCAATCTCTCGATAATCTCATGTCTCAAATCCCTTGTACCCATCTTATGTTTGGGGAGATAAGACAGTTTCCAATACCTTTCTACCTTAACCCGTCCGTTTTTTAATAATAGATAATGTGCTGGTGGGAGCTTCTTTATTCCGTCAAATGCAGTCCATGGAGAAGGCACATCCTGATATGTGAGATAATGATGGATAGCTACAATATCCGGCTTATTTTCATATTTGTTGTCTTGAAGAATTGATTTAATCTCCGACGCAAAAACAAACGTATTCTGAGTATGCCAGTAACAAAGCGGTTTCTTGCCAATTCTATCTCTGGCAAGAAAGAGAGAATTGTTCCTTTCATCCCAAATTGCGAACGCAAACATACCTCTTAGGTATTTCAGACATTCAACTCCATGATCTTCATAAAGATGAATGATGGTTTCCGTATCACTTTTTGAACGGAAAGTATGCCCCCTTTTTAAGAGATCCTCCCTTAATTCAGGAAAGTTATATATCTCTCCGTTATAGACAATCCACACAGTTCCATCTTCATTTGACATCGGTTGGTGAGCGAGAGGTGAAAGATCTATGATTGATAGTCTTCTATGGCCAAGCCCGATATTGTTTTTAAAATAAAAACCTTCGTCATCTGGTCCTCGATGAGATAGGCAGGAAGTCATTTTTTTCAGGAGGGTTTCATTAACGGGGTCACCGTTAAGATTTATTTTACCGCAGATTCCGCACATGGGTTAAATATTTGACAACTTAGAGAAATATATTTAAATCGAGAAATTGAACTATATTTATTATTTGGGGCTTCGGAATAAAAACTCGTTAAGACCAAGATTATTTACAGTTTTCGAATTCTCTAATACAAAACAAAATTCTTGCTTGCAAAATCTAAAAACTTCTCCAGCAGATGCATATTCATACGGATAACCGCCCAGTGAATCTTTAATGTCCGTCCAGAAACTCATGCCCCTATTTTTTTTATAATTTTTAATTTCAGATACTGGATTTTTCAACATTAGCAGCATTTTTAAAACAATTAATGAAATAAAAGAATACTCTAAAAGTTTCTTTACTATTCTTGATGACCTATTATAAACACGTTTTAATTCTAACCATGATTTAGAACCAAAAGGTCCTTCAACTCTGTTGTATATTGCAATAAAAAACAGTCCGCCAGATTTTACAAATCTTGCTGCATTTCTAATAGCCTGCCACATATTTCCTGTATGATGGAGAACTCCCCATGAATAAACAATATCAGCTTTTTCAATTTTATTTATAAATGATTCATCTAATATTGACCCTTCAGATATTGTCCAATCCGCTGGATTTCCTTCTTTCTCCTTCAGGTACTCGCAACACCTTACGGAAAATGGATCAAGATCGAAACTCATAACTTTAGACGCACCCAATTTATACGCTGCAAGAGAAAACAACCCGCTTCCGCACCCGATGTCGATAAAAGAAAGTCCATTAAATTTTTCTAAGCCCGTAAAACCTTTCAGGGATTTTTCAGCTTCTGAAATCCTATCTTCGTTCAAAAACGAAGTTACAAAGTCTCGCCAGTTCCTCCCGAAAGAAAATGTTACCTTTTCAGCCATTGTCTAATCACCAAACAACACTCTCCTGTATAATTCTTTCAATCGGAATACCTTTTATCGTCCTTGTCTTTTCCTTTGCTCTTTCTTCTGTTTTTCAGCACCAGATTATAAATTTCAGCAGTTCCCTGTATCATACTGTTGATACTGAATTTTCGTCGGGCAGTTTCTCTCCCTGCAGTCGCAATCCTTTTTCTCTTGTCCTCGTGTTCGATCAGGTCAAAGATCGCACCTGCCAATGCATCCGCATCATCTGAAGGGACGAGTATCCCATTAACGCCGTCCTGAATGATGGACGGTATGTCGCCGACAGCAGAGGCGATCACAGGCCGTCCATACGCAAGTGCATGGAGAAGCGCCATGGGAGTGGATTCGGTCAGTGAAGAAAGTACAAATATGTCAAAGGACGCAAGATAAGGCCCTATATCCAAAATTGTTCCGGCGAACCGGACATGTTCGGAAATCCCAAGATTGATACTCAGTTCTTTGAGTTCTTCCCGTAATGGTCCATTGCCTACAATAATAAACGTGATGCCGAGTTTCAAGCTTATAACTTTTGCAGCGGCCTGAAGCAGGAGCCGGTGATTCTTGAAATCAACCAGCCTCGCAATATTCCCGATGACAATATATTCGTTCAGGTTCAGTTCCTTTTTGACAGCTTTACCACTTTTCCTCACCTCTTCCATATCATCAGGGATCTCAACGCCATTAGGGATAATGGCAATCTTATCCCTTTTGATTCCCCATGAGCACAAAACTTTCATCACATCTTCGGATTCAACAAGGATTTTATCTGTAAATAAAGAAACAACTTTTTCTGCATATTTCAGGAGCCTGTAATAGCTAAACACCCGTTCATCCGCTATATTCTGAAAACTGAATATCACGGGTATACGCGCAATAAGCGCTGCTATGCTCCCCAAAACATAAGCAACGTCAAGATGGCAGTGCACAATATCAATACTGTATTCCTTTATATATCTATATATCCGTACGATCGAGATCATGCTGAGCGGGTTGACAAGACTCATGGGGTGAATACGTTTGAGCGGAATACCCTCTTTTCTGATTCCATCTTCGAAATCACCTGAAATTGAGTATACGACGTGATGAGAAAATCTGTTCTTGTCAATGCCATTCAGGATATAAATGAGTTTTTTTTCAGCTCCCCCAATTGTAAGAAGAGGGGTTATATGAAGAATGTTGATCTTTTTCAAAGAATCCATCCGGTATATTTATAGATACGCCACTGCAATCCCTTCATGATAATTTGTTCAAAATATGCAATAACTCTGCAGACAATTGATCTCTGTATCCATCTTTTTCCAAATAAATACATATATAGTCTTTTTCTTAGTGAGGGATATTGTATCAACGACAACCTGAGTTCCTTGATTGCCATAAGAAAATCCCTCTTGAGTACATACTCCATGGATAAATCAAGCTTTATCTGCCCAAGACGTTTACAGATTTTTTTTGCACTGACCTTAAAATCAGGATAAAAATTAAGCATATTTACAGATGATTCGAAGACGGCATCTAAAAGTTTTATCCTGTTTGTACTTTTACCCTCTTCGTGCTTCCTATAAAGAAAAGTCGGATTATTTGAAAAACCAGCCCTGAAGTTTAGTGCAATCCTTAACAGCATATCAGTATCTTCGTTATAGCGCATAGTTTCATTAAAATAGCCCACTTTATCGAAGCACGATTTTCTGAACATTGAAGCACACAATGAAAAGTATGTAAACATAAACAGAGGGTATGCAATATGGCCATTTCCGTCAGGCCTTATCATTTTTATAAGATATCTTTTGCTTGCGTCAAAAAAAAATATATCGCCGCTTACGAAGCCTAAATCTCGATTATTATCAAGCATTTCGACCTGGTCATTCAGTTTCTCCGGCAGATACTTGTCATCGGAATCAAGAAAAGCGATATATTTTCCTCGTGCAACACTGATTCCATAATTTCTTGCGATTGCGCACCCGCTGTTTTCCTTGTAAAAATACCTTATCTTGTCCCCATACTTTTCTTTCAGCATCTCTCCTGTACCGTCGGTCGAGCCGTCGTCAACGACGATGACTTCGAAGTCCCGATACGTCTGATTCAGCACGCTGTCAATAGCCTCGGTAACGTATTTCTTCCTGTTATACGTGGGGATTATGACGCTGACTTTAGGACTATTTTTCACTATTATGCTATTGCTGGATCCAGAAATAGCAACAAACTATACTTTTATTGAAATCCAAACTTCATCCTCGCATTCCACCGATATTCTCTGAAGCATTTCCTTATCCAACAACTTTTGCTTTGCGAGAACTTTGACCATA
>MHEF01000151.1:7510-9622 GCA_001805125.1 Nitrospirae bacterium RBG_13_39_12 | reverse complement strand
CTTCGAGCCGATGCAAAAAATCTTTGCCATAACTGCGCACATGATCAGCCTGCCCAAATCGTTTTTCTCTCTCAGCCGGATCTACTACTGATAGGTCATCTATGGTCGTATCTCCTTTCATCGGAACCTGAATGATAGCCCAACCGCCTGCTTTCAGTACACGATTGAGTTCCGAAAGAGCTTTTTTATCTTCCGGTACGTGTTCCATGACGTGATTGCAAACAATTGCGTCAAAATGGCCGTCAGGGAAGTGTAACTGAGTAATATCCATTTGCATCAAAGCGCGTGAAACATCCAGGTCGATCGAAACGTATTCAAAAATATCTTTTAACTTAGAGACGAGACAACCTTCAGGTGAGACATGAAGCAACCGTTTTCTTGGATTGGCTGAAAGTAGGGACATCCTTTCCATGGCAATCCATAAAAGGCGATGCCGTTCGAGAGAGTTGCAACCCGGGCATAAAGCGTCAGGACGGGGTACACCCCCAAACGAATAAAATTTCCTGTACCATTTATTGCATATTGGACAATAGAGCCGATTGCCTGAAAAAAAGAGCTTTCCGACAGGCACTTTTATCCTGTGAAACGCTCTATTCAAAGAGAGCATGACATCACTTTCGGTTTTTTTTCCATCCCGTCGCTTTGATAAAAACCTGGGATGAGGAATATTCGAAGAATGTGACTTTCTCGAACCGCTCCTGGAAAAAGCTCACCAGTTCCTGCCGATCGAAGCTCATAGTCTTGGTATCCAGATTCTTTACTCCCTTGATCGAGTAATAAACCCTGAGCAGCCTTTTATAGAGCCTATCAAGCAGGGTACCCGGTTCGTATATATACTGCATAATATTGACCGTACCGCTCGCGCTGATTACCCTCACCGTCTCTTCCACAAGTCTGTCAATAGACTTGCAGTGATCGAGAACCTGGCTGAGTATCGCTTCATCAAAAAAACCTTCCCTGAAAGGAAGATGTTCGCCGATGCCTTTCACCATGGAGAAATCGTAATGATGTTCCTCAAGGAGCAAAGGATCTATGCCGTAATACCTACATTCTCCAAGCAGCGTCCTTATACCTCCGCCTCCACAACCTATGTCTATTATCTTTTTTGAAGAATCCTTAAGACCCGTAAAATCAGAAAATCTTTCGTTCATGTCGGAGATGTTCGTTTGAAGTTTCTCTGCTCTCGCAGAACCGTCCCACGTCCTCCTTCTCCACTGAACAAAATTCGACAGTTTTGTATGCCAGGCATCCCATCCTTCGTCCTTTGTCAGACGCTCACTATTACTATCCATGGGAAACATATCAGGAATGCCATCCACCACTGGATAAATCATGTTGCATATGAAACACCTCAGCGCTTCAGCTGAGGCAACCTGTTCATAACTCAGCGGGCCCTTACATACGGGACAAACCAGTATCTCAAAGAGTTCTGTTTTCATTGTCTTATTCATCCAACAAGTATCAGATAACAATCTTCGTGCCTTTTCACTACTCCTGATATATTACAGTTCATCTCTACATGCTCCCGCCTGTGCAAGCACTTTCTTCACCGCCTCAATCACATCCTCCACATCCTCATCCGTCAACTTGGCGGAAATGGGGAGGCTCACCGTCTGTCGTCCTACTCGCATGGCATTTGGATAATCCTCCGGCTTCCACCCATAGTTCTCCTGATAGTAGGGATGTTCGGGAATGCTCAGATAATGAACCCCGACACCGATATTCTGTTTTGTCATGGCATCGAGGAATGCATCACGACTGATCCCTGTCTTTTGCTCATCAATCAATATTGTGTATAGATGGAAGGCGTGACGCAATTTGGGTTCAGATGGAGCAGGAAGTCCGATAGGCAAACCATCAAATACTTTATTATATAGTTGCCATATTTCCTGACGACGATTCCAGTACTGTTCAATCCGTTTTAGTTGATGAATGCCGATTGAAGCTTGCAAATCCATCATATTGTATTTATAACCGCACTCCATCACATAATAATGCTTGTAGCCTTCGTCGCTGAAGCGCTTCCATGCATCCTTGCTCATGCCGTGAAGGCCTAGCACTTTGATCCGTGCAATATCCTCCTCCCGCTTCGCAAGCACCATCCCACCTTCT
>MHEF01000151.1:0-7497 GCA_001805125.1 Nitrospirae bacterium RBG_13_39_12 | reverse complement strand
TCTTCGTCACATAAAAGGAAAAACATCCGAAATCGCCGAAAGTCCCTGCCTTGCCCCCTTTGTATTCCGTCTCTATGGCATGAGCGCAGTCTTCTATTACCTTAAGACTGTGGCGACCCGCAATATCCATAATCGTATCCATATCGCATGTGCGCCCCGCAAAATGAACCGGCAAGAGGACCCTCGTTCTGTCGGTGATTTTCTTTTCTATCTCCGCTGGGTCGATGTTCATTGTCTGCGGGTCTACGTCGGCCAACACTGGAGTTGCTCCAGCATGAATAATAGCATTAACCGTTGCGCAGAATGTCAGAGGGGTCGTGATAACCTCATCGCCAGGCTTTATCCCTGCCGCAAGGATGCTCAGATGCAGAGCAGCAGTACACGAGCTGAGCGCAGCCGCAAACCTAGCTCCTTTGTAAACCGCAAAATCCTGCTCGAACCTGGCGACCTTCGGTCCGGTACCAAGCCATCCGGTCTTCATACTGGCAACAACTTCCTGTATTTCGCTATCTTC
Organism: Nitrospirae bacterium RBG_13_39_12; assembly: GCA_001805125.1. Lineage (GTDB taxonomy): Bacteria > Nitrospirota > Thermodesulfovibrionia > Thermodesulfovibrionales > SM23-35 > RBG-13-39-12. Next base: position 6,983 of record MHEF01000151.1, on the reverse strand, counting down.
AATTGCAGGACTTCCAAAGATTAATAATTCTTTTCTCATACATGAATTCCTTTGTATTATTCGATCATCGCGACATCGGTTTTACGAAATACAGCAGTTCTGCAATAAGCTCACCTCTCACATCATACCCGTGTGAAGACGCTGATAAATCTCCGCTAATCGCTTATTTGATTTACTGATATCATATTTTTCTTCGATGATTCTCCTTCCGTTTCTTCCCATTTCAGACCACATCTCCGGATGTTCAATAAGGTACTCCAATTTTTCAGCCAATGCATTCACATCTTTTTCGGGGACAAGAAAACCAGATTTTCCATCAACTACAACTTCGGGAATGGCACTATGATAAGTAGAGATGACTGGCAGACCCATAGCTTGCGCTTCCAGTAAGACAATCGGGGTTCCTTCTTGATCACCGTTACTTGCAGTTATGCTGTGAAGAACGAAAATATGTGCCTGTTGGTAAAGGACCAGCGCCTCACTTTGTTCAATTGCCCCCAAAAAATTCACATGTTTTTTAATATCAAGTTCCGAAACTAAAGATTCCAATTCGCTCCTTAGAGTCCCTCCACCGGCAATTATATAATGAATATTTTTGTGTTTCTTAATTACTTTTGCAATAGCTTTAATCGCATATTCATGCCCTTTTTTCTCATCCAATCTTGCTAGAGTCAATATTTTGATATTTTCTTTAGAACGGATTATTCTCTCAGAATATCGATATCTTTTTAAATCAATGCCCATATTATGAACAAATATTTTCCTCTCATCACAATTCAAGCTTATTAATTTTCTTTTAAAGAACTGACATATCGGTAAAAAAAAGTCCCCTTTTTGAAACAAATTTTTGTAAATGTCATCACCTTCCCTCAAAAGGTATTCAGATATATCAAATCCATAAAATGATGTAACAATTTTACTCCTGATTCCAGTTTCCTTAAGATATACTCCGAAGATTCCATTGGGTCCATAATGACAGTGAACAATGTCAAACTCCTTCTTCAAGAAATAATTCCTTGAATAAAAAAGAAGCAAAGATAACGCTCTGATTCCATATTTGTACACATTTAGAGATTTCATAATGTTCAGCGGATCCTTATGAAAATTCTTGATTATTATAGGAATTGCCTTTAATACCCGTTTGATCTTATGAGAAGGCATTAGATCGCCAAAAAAATAATGAACCCGATCAGTAAGACAATATTTTTTGACATCGGTATGTACTTTCTCCTCACTGGGAGTATGCCCTGCAAATATCTCGACATCATGTCCCAAATCCAAGAGTCCTGTTATCTGGTTCAGGATAAAAGTTTCTGTCAACGTCGGAAATGCATTAACAATAAATGCGATTTTCACAACATTTCTTTCCTCATAAATAGACAATTGACTTTCCAATTAAGAAATGGGATAAGATATCTAATGAGCTCCGTAAGTTTATATTTTTTCCTATCTCTTATCCTGATTGTTGCTTTACGAATAATCTCCAGTCCAGCGAACATCGAAATCAGCTCGTCCATAGAGGGTCGGAACATGGTATCTATAGGATCCGGGTGATAGCGATAAGTTTGGGGTACCGTAACTAAAAGATATCCACCCCGTTCAACGACATCCATCAAGAAGGAAGCTACTTTATTGGGTTTAAGCACATGCTCTAACAAATTACAGCAGATAACCAGATCGAACTTCTTTCCGATCATATCTGCGCTGACATTTTCTATGTCATATACCAAATCAACACCCTCACTTTTTTTCTTGTCCAAATAATAGATTGATATATTGCACTTCCTCAACGGATTAAAAATATTTTCATCTATATAAGGTTGAGTCTGGGTCCGAACCTCTTTTGTTGAGGATCCTACATCCAATACTTCCCTTACATTGGATAAATCAGCCTTTTCTAATACTTCTTTTATCCAGATTGATTCTTCTTCCAGCATAATGCTATTTCTGGTTTAAAGTAACCTCGGTAACAGAAGTGGGAGATTTTTCCTATGGACGTGGGATTTCCTTATATGGCATCAGGGTCTTTCTATGAAATCTATTATTTCTTTCATATAATTTTCAAAGCGATATGTCCTATCAAATTCATCAAGGGCATTTTTTGAGTATTGATTGTAATTATTTTCGATTTGAGATATAGCATCCCCTATTTCATCAAAACTTTCTACACACACACCGCAGCCGGTATCTTCAATTGCTTCTATGGTGCTATGATATCTTTTTGCTATTACAGGCAATCCAAATTTAAGGTATGCGGAGATTTTTCCTGAAGATTTTCCTGCAGTCGAAAAATTCAGGGAAACGTTGTTATACCAGGCAATCCCAACGTCACAGGACATTAAAATTGCATCCATGTCCTCGATTCGCTCGCAAAACTCATCAGATATATATACATTCTTAATTCCGTTTTTTTTAATCGTATTTTTCAACTTCCTAATATACTCACCGTAGTGGCAACCATGAAAAATCAGGACCCAGTTTTCAAGTTTTGAAAAGGTCAGGGCCAGTTCGATACATGAAAAGTACTCCTGGATTCCGCCCAGATGAAGTGCAATCTTTTTATTTTTGTCAATGTCATATTTTCCCCTGAGCAGAGAAGACTTATCTTTGACCGAAGACTGCATATAGGTGACCGGGAGGATAAGCGCAGGAACACTATCAGAAAGGTTATATTCTTTCCTGAATAAATGTTCTCTCTCTTGAGATTGTATTATCAAACCTTTAATTGTATTTATCTCATCCTTTTCTTTCTTCATTACTTCTTCGGGATATTCTAGATTAAAATGGTCATTTTTTAAATACAGTTCAAGACTATAATAAAAAGGCATTGATCTGGGAAATAATTCTTTGCACAGAAAAAAACCATGTGGATCAAAGCAGATATAACTCTTATAATTCCGGTTATAATCAATTGTAGTTATATTTTTGTAATTCTTGCCAAAAAGAAAATCCCATATATTTTTAATTATTTTTATGCTGTTATTTTCTTTCCTGCCTTCAACCGTTATCAGTTTAATAGTATCTTTTTCAAAAACAGTTGCATTCATGTGCCATGCTTCTTGCAAAAATAAATCAACCTCATAATTATCTGACAAAAGGTCAAGCAAGCATAGAATAGGAGATGATTTACCTATAGAGTATTTTTTTATAAAAACAGCTACTTTATCCACGGAATCAATAATGGTACTTATTTTATAGCTTGCTATCTCGAATTACAGTCCATTGCTATTGTTTGACTCCTATTTTCCCAGTATAATCTATTCGACTTAAGAAAAGTCTGATGTTATTATTTTTTATAAATTCTTCAGTAGCTTTTCTAGCTCCATGCCAGTGTCCGTAATCGTCTATAATAATAATTCCACCGGGAGATAATCTGGGATACAAATGGGCTAATTCGTGAAGGGTAGATTTATACCAGTCGGTGTCTAAACGAAGTAAACTTATTTTTTCAGGAGCCTTCTCAGGAATAGTTTCCTCAACCTTCCCTTTAATGAAGTGGATTTTTCTAAAATCATATCCTATTGATAATAAATTACTTTTGACTTTTTCAAGCGGTGAATAGGCCCATATATAAGATTCTTCATCTTTTTCATTTTTTTTAAGTAAATCCAATGCCCTGTCACCTTTACAAGAAATATCATCTTTAGTTGGTTCAGTCATGCCTTCAAAGGTATCAAAAAGATAGAGATTCCTATCTGTATCCTTCATGGCAATCAGAGCCAGAGCGGCTGCCATCATGCTACCGCCTTTCCAAACTCCACATTCAACAATATCTCCCGGGATATTATTTTTAACAATATACTGTATACCTTTAATGAGCGCAACGATTCTTTCTGGTGAAGTCATAGTATATTGTCTAACTTTTTTTATGATTTCAATATCGGATTGTTCAAAATCTATAGGGTACTCCTTACCTGCTGAAATTTCCTTTCTACGCACATATTTCACAATGTTAAAAACAATCTTATTCAACATATCTTGAATGATATTTATCACAAATTCATCGCTATTAGATCAATATATTCCAAATGATTTCTCATGCACCAGTAAACCTTATTAAAGGAGTTAAGATCTCGAAAAAATAGACAGGAGGATAATAAGCATCGAATATTTGTTGTTAAAGTGTAACTAATTTGTATGGGAGATCTACAACAATTGTGGTTCCGTATATTTTTCTATTGCCAATAGTATGATTTATTTTCTTTATAGTATTCAAAGGTCAGTTTTATCCCTTCTCTTAGTTTTGTTTTGGGTTTCCATTGAATAGCACCGCAAATTTTTCGAATATCCGTCACGTAGTCCCCTGTCTCAACGTTGATGTAATTGTCAGGCCAGGGCACATATTCAACTTTTCCATCCCCTATAACATCTAAAATTGTTTCCACCATGTCTTTGAATCTTGTCCCTTCACCGGAACCCACATTGTAGACCTCGCCCCTGCATTTCGGCTCCACTGAAGCATAAAGGAAGGCATCAGCAAGGTCATCGACGTAAATATAGTCTCTAATCTGCTCACCATCACCAAAGACCTTTATGATTTTTCCTTCCATTGCCTGCCTAACAAACCAGTTGACAATAGAATACTTAGAATGCTTCATCTGCGATCTCGGGCCGTATGGATTTGCAATTCTGAATATTGTACAGGGGATACCATAAATTTCGTGGTAAAATAAATACATGTTCTCTGCAGCAGTTTTATTCAAGGCATAAGGGGTTCTAGGCCTTAAAGGATGTTTTTCATCAACTGGGTTGCTCTCTATTCTGCCGAATTGCAGTCTCGATCCAGGAAACAATAGAACCGCCTCCGGGTTGTACCTTCTTACGCTTTCAAGCACGTTCAATTGACCGAAATAGTTTATTTCAGCGTCAAGAAAAGGATTGTCAATGCTGTCGTTATGGCTGACCTGGCCAGCGAGGTTAAAAATAATATCTTTATCCTTCACAAGAAACTTGATGGATTCCTTATCCCTAATATCAGTGATGCTTATACTTATCAAGTTGCTGATTTCCTGCACATTGAACATATTGGATCCGTATGGTTCAATGCATGCATCTGCCAGAGTTACTTTGGCACCAAATCTTACAAGTTTACGGGCTATGGTACTGCCTATCATCCCAAGCCCGCCCGTGATGAGCACTCTCTTGCCCTTCAGTCTCTCAGCCAGATTAATCATAACTTTAATGCACTAACACTTCCGAAATCGAATAATCGTTTCACATATAAAGCTGATTTGTTCCTGCTTCAAGTGGCTTGCTGACGGAAGATAAAGACCATTTTCTGCCAACTTATCCGAAACAGGATAATCTCCTGATACGTTACAGCCATATTTTTTAAGGGCTGGTTGCCTGTGCATACCTATAAAAAAGTTACGAGTATCAATACCTTTTGTTTTAAGATATGTTACAAGCTCTTCACGGGTATGCCCATAAACCTCAGGGTTTATTAAAACGCCATTCATCCAATAAACATTTAAACACCCACGTGTCTCTGGCTGCAATGTTATTCCTGGTACATCATGTAAGTATTCATGATAAATATGTGCATTACGGGTTCTCATTGCCCTGTACTCATCTGCTTTTTCTACTTGAGCTAATCCAATGGCAGCATGAAGATTTGATATCCTGTAGTTAAAACCAATATCTCCGTGGATATAGGAACGTCCTCCCTGCAATGGAAAACAAAGATTTTTATAATACCTACATTTACCGGCAAGCTCATCATCGTTTGTTACTACCATACCGCCTTCGCCTGTAGTGATATTTTTATTTGCAAAAAAACTAAACGCAGCAATATTACCAAGACTTCCACTTTTTTGTCCTCTATATTCAGCGCCGTGGGCCTCAGCAGCATCTTCAATTACCTTAAGATCGTACCTTTTAGCAATCTCCCAAATCGGTTCCATATCACATGGATGACCATAAATATGGACAGGCATAATAGCCTTGGTTTTACGGGTAATCATTTCTTCAATCCCTGCAGGATCAATATTCCATGTATGCGGCTCAGCATCCACAAACACCGGTTTAGCGCCTGCATAGCAGACTGAAACTGCTGATGCTATCATTGTAAAATTAGGAACAATCACCTCATCGTCATCCTTGATCCCTAATGCTACCAAGGCTAAATGAAGTGCAGAAGTACCGTTACAAACAGCAATACCGTACTTAGCATCACAATAGGCAGCAAATTTCTCTTCAAAGGCAGGAATGTATTTCCCTGCAGAAGAAATCCAGCCAGTCTCGATAGCATCCATCAGATACTTTTTTTCGTTGCCAAGGAGTGATGTTTCACATACAGGGATAAAATCATCCATAAAATATTCTCATGCTCAGAAAAGAATTTTGTTCCAATCTATTTATCGTATCTAACTTTTCTTGAAATAATTATCTTTTCATCAGGATAATTTGAGGCATCCCAAGGGAAGTGTTCGCCTTTCAGCCACTTCTGCCATCTATCAAGATCTGCTTTAACCATTATGGCAACTAACTCCTTAAACGTAACTTTTGGGTTCCACCCTAATTTTCTTTTAGCCTTTGAATAATTGCCCCTTAAGTAATTAACTTCAACCGGGCGTATAAATTGTTTTGAGGTTTTTACATGCTTTTCCCAGTCTAATCCTAAAATTCCAAAAGCTTCCTGTACAAATTCTCTAACAGAGTGCGTCTGTTTGGTTGCAATTACATAATCATCTGGTTTATTTTGCTTCAGCATAAGCCACATCGACTTTATATAATCAGGTGCATAACCCCAATCCCGGTTCGAATCTAAATTCCCTAACACTAAATACTTCTCTATCCCCAATTTTATCTTTGCAGCAGCGTTTGTTATTTTCCGCGTAACAAATTCTAATCCTCTTAAGGGAGATTCATGATTGAATAAGATGCCATTACATACAAACAAATTGTATCCAGTGCGATAAATCCTTACCATTGAGTGGGCATACAATTTTGAAGCGGCATAAGGGCTTGAGGGACTAAACGGT
>MHEF01000150.1:7760-8365 GCA_001805125.1 Nitrospirae bacterium RBG_13_39_12 | reverse complement strand
TTTTGGAACATCAAGTTGGGGCGGAACTCGTAAGCTACCTTATGCCTTTACAGAGAATGGCGTGGCTATGTTATCAAGTGTTCTAAACAGTGACCGCGCCATTAAGGTCAATATCCAGATCATGAGGACATTCACAAAGCTCAGGGAAATGCTCATGACACATAAAGACCTGAAAGAGAAAATTGAAGCAATGGAAAAGAAATATGATTACCAGTTTAAGATTGTATTTGATGCTATCAAACAGCTATTAGAGCCACCTGTAAAAACAAAAAAGAAGATAGGTTTTGTAAGGGAGTAGTGTAAAAGCAGCTAAAGGAATGATATAGATCATCTCAGACGATCCAGAAAGTAAAGATATCCCATGGGCATATTATAACCCAAAGAGTTTGACGAGAATTTCATTCAGGGGAGGGTAAGATGGGTTATACAAAAGGTTTGATCCGCATAGTATTAACATTTATTATTTTCTTTTTGATTGTTGCCTGTGCTGGAACTTATTTTACCTGGGATACAGCAAGACAAATTAAAATGGGAATGACAGAAGCTGAATTACAACAACTCATGGGACAGCCAAATCGTGTGACATCACAAGGAGATAAGCAAAT
>MHEF01000150.1:4994-7728 GCA_001805125.1 Nitrospirae bacterium RBG_13_39_12 | reverse complement strand
GCTCTCGATCCGTTTCCGTAATTATGCAGGATGGGGAAGTAATTGAAGTGCCGAAAATACCGGATTCATTTAAATGAAAAAACCTCTGACTATCCCAACGCTGGTTTTAAATTCCGGAACTGCTTTCCCCTTAACTCTTTACAATGTTACAAAAGAGAATGGGAGAGCGTTTCTTAGACTTCTTCAGGAAGGCATTAACAATGGTAGAAGCCCTCATTCATTGGCAGATGCGATACATCCCTTTCTTTCCACAACAAACATCCACTGCCAAGAAATAGATGACTATATCAATACCTTCAAGCCGATTTATCTTAAAAAAGTAAATGAGCTTGTCACCTCGTGTGAGGAATGGGGAGCAGCAACTGAGAAAACAAGACGACACTTATTGCGAGCATGTCGCACTGAAGCTATCAGATCTCTTGACGTACAGCCTGATTGTAATTTAGATGTTTTGTTTGATACGGAACCTGAAGATAAAAGGCATATTAATGAAGTTATTAATCTGATTGCTTTTACTTATATGAAAACAGTGGATAATGATATAAACCTAAAAAGCTACCAAAAAGTTGCTTATCTCATTGATTATTTGGAAATCGGAACTTCGGCAAATGGACCCTGCCCTTACTGCACTCGGATGGCATCAAATCGTTACTCTTTACAAGAAGTCCCAAAATTCCCGTTTCATATTGGCTGTCGATGTGTTCTGGACTTCATCCCACGAAAGGATTAATATTTATGCCACCTCCCAACCATATAGGCACCATCGGAGACATTGACCTGTTTGCACTGTCAAAGCAGTACATAATACTCAGTTTGCAGAATAAAACAGGAAGAGGATAAAAAAGGTGTTAAGACGTTGGCGTTAGCTGGAGAAACGTACCTTTTCTTGAAATGATTAGCTTGTTACAATAGAGCAATTCAGGGGATAGGTTAGCTCCCAAAAACCGAATCTCCTACAGCCTTCCCCGATAACTAAAGGAGATATGGAGGGGGATATGGAAGTACTATTAATTGCCGTTTTGCTCGGTTTAATTCCTGCCATGGTCGCAAAGAACAAGGGCCGTAACTTCGCCAACTGGTGGCTCTACGGGGCCTTAATATTTATCGTTGCCCTTCCTCATGCCCTACTACTTAAAGCAGCCGGGCCGAATTTTAAAAAGTGTCCTTTTTGTGCCGAGATAATAAAGGCAGAAGCTATTAAATGTAAACATTGCGGTTCTGATGTGGGCGTGTCTTCTGGACAAACCGAGAAACTTTTGGTCAAAGAACGTCCCTGGGTAAGCACAGCAGTACTAAGTTTTGTTTCAATAGTCATGGGCGGCCTTATCGGATACGGCCTCGATTCTGCCATGGAGAAATGGTTCGGTATCCATACTTCACCCTGGCTCCTCTTTGTCTTTGCAGTATTAGGAATCGTTGCAAGCTTTAGAGTATTTCTGAGGTTGGTAACAAGAAAACAATGAATTCTCTCGCAAGAAGTTTAGATTGTCAATCATCCTCTTGCCTTTGCTACATGACCTCGCTAAGTTGTTAAATAAATGAATAGATAAAACAACAGGGAATAGGGTAGCTCCCGAAAAGGCTTACTCCAAAGTCCTGCCCTGGATTTTGAGGAGAAACCACAAGGAGAGTGGTAAAGGGATGCAAATAGAAGTCACGGTTACTGAAAAGCTCTTAGAAGAGGCATTATCTTTTTTCTCCACGTCGAAGGTCGACTACCTCAAAGAAGCAGAAAAGAAACGCAAAGAGATAGACAATCTCAATGTCACTAAGAAGTTGACCGCTATAATAGGTAGCGAACCACTGAAGCTTATACTGGCCAGGTATCTTTATTTTAAGGCCGAAAAGGCTCGTGAATCACCCAACTGTGTGAGACCGGATTACAAAAGTGAAATGAAGACAATAAGGAAGCATCTGAACCGTCTGAAAGAAAAAGGCTTCTTTAGAGAAACAGACATCGACAAGGTAATGCAGGATATCTATGTGAAGGCAATGAATGATAGGCCCGATGTGTTTGCCTGGGTACTCTATGATATGCAAGGATGGCACAGAAAGGGGAGGCCTGAAGACAAAGCATTAGGTTTCTTGATTAGGGAACTCGCTGATTCATGTAAAACGAAAAAAGGCAGGATTCCATGGAAAGACATCGAGGTCGTTATAAGAACTCTTGAGCCTCATAAAAATATTAGCCTTGGGAATTTGAAAGAAAAATACTACCGGGCCTTACAAAGCAGAAAAACAATACCCTCTAAATAGTAAGAAAAATCCTCTTAATTCCTATCAAAAAAACTTTGATTTTCCTTACCCTCAAATCATGGCGTATTTAGTAAACTGACCTTAATAGTCTCGTTGTAAAAATAAGCGTAAAATGGAAAAAGCAAAAAGGAAAATTCCCATCTTAGATATCCCCGGCCTCGGAACTTTTCAATTCATGCACAATAACGAGTTTGAAATGGAATTGAACGGAACTCGTGTCCTTCTTCTTTTCAATTCTGATGATCGTTTCTATGAATTAGCAGAGCGTTTCAATAGTAATGAATCCGTGCCAGTCTTGGATTTCCTTAATGCACAACGTCAGGTGAAAGCGAAAATGTTCTCACTAAAGGGGCGTGGAAGATGATAACAGACTTGAAAAAGACAGCCCTCGATTATAAGGAAACAATCCTTAACAGCCTTGATATCAAAGCCTTCTATGCTTCTCAAATTCCCTCTATTAAATGGAATAGCTCATTAT
>MHEF01000150.1:0-4986 GCA_001805125.1 Nitrospirae bacterium RBG_13_39_12 | reverse complement strand
GGGTTATGTCCGTTCCATGAGGACAACAACCCTTCTTTTTTTGCGAATAAGGAGACAGGAAACTTTCATTGTAAAGGCTGCAATAAAAGGGGTTCAATCTTTGATTTCTATATGGGAAAGCATGCCGTTGACTTCAAAACTGCTTTAGAAGCCCTTGCTAAAGAGGTAGGGCTTACCATAGAGCCACAGAGAAATATAGTAATAAAGACTTATGACTATGTAGATGAATCAGGCAACCTTCTCTTTCAGGCTGTGAGGTATGAACCGAAAGACTTCATACAGCGAAGGCCGGACGGTAAAGGAGGTTGGCTATATAACCTTCAAGGTGTCCGTTTAGTCCCATACAACCTTCCTGAAGTCTTGAAAGCTGAAGACGTAATTATTGTTGAAGGTGAGAAAGACGCTGACAATCTAAACGCAATCGGCCTTACTGCCACCTGCAACCCGATGGGGGCCGGGAAGTGGGAAATCAAAGATAAAATCACAGGCGAAATATTGAGGCCATATAACGATTATTTTAAGGGCAGGAAGGTTACCATTTTTTCAGACAACGATGATCCTGGAAAAAAGCACGCTCAAATAGTAGCAAAGAATCTCAAGGGAGTAGCTGAATCAGTCAAGGTTATTGAGCTTCCGGGCTTACCAGAAAAAGGAGATGTTTCAGACTGGGTAAGACAGGGACATACAAAGGAAGAACTCATTGAGCTTATCAAGACTTCTCCTGAATGGGAAGAAACAGAAGAGCCTAAAACCTTTCTTTCTTCATTACTTAAATGGAATGATATTTTAAATCTTGATATTAGAACTGAATACATCCTGCAAGACTTAATCCCTAAAGGTAGCATTACCCTCTTATTTGGAAGGGGAGGGATCGGTAAGACATCTCTCTCCATGCAAATAGCTCATGCAATAGCAGAAGGAGTAACTTTCGGAGATTTAGAAACAATCAGGACTTCAGGTTATTTCATTGACTTTGAGAATCCATTATCAGTTTTAAAAGACCGAGTAGAAAAGATAGGGCAAAGTGAAAACCTCTATGTATGGCATATCTCAAATAAAATACAACCACCAAAACTTGATTCAAAAGAGTGGGAATTATATAAACAATTGCCTCCGGGATTCATCATATTTGATACTCTTAGAGCTTCCCACATTTCAGACGAGAACGATTCAAAGCACATGGCTATCATCATATCGAGGTTAAAGGAACTCAGAGAATCAGGTTTTACAGTCTTATTGTTGCATCATACACCTAAAGGTAATGAAAACATCTATAAAGGCAGTACTGCAATTCTCGATTTAGCTGATCATGTATTAGGACTTGAAGAGATTAAGGAAGCTGATACTATCGAATTTGGTATTGAAAGCATTTACAAGCTATCAACAAGAATAAAGACCCGGTATGAACCGCATAGCACATTCCTTACCTTTAACCCTAACAGGAAAGGTTTTGAGATTGCCAGAGATCCTGATACCGAGAAGATGAATGATATTCAAGAACTCCTGAGACAAACACAAAAGACACCTAACCAGACTGAATTTAGAAAGATGATCAAAGATGAATTGGATTATTCAGACCATGAAGCAAGGCGATTGATTAAAAAAGGTGAAGGGCTTTACTGGCAAAGAGAGGAAAAGAAAGAAGGCAAAGGACATAGAGCATTTTGTTATGTCAGTTTGTCAGATATATATAGTACTGACAAATCAACACAACAAACTAATGGCTTAGCAATTTCTGACACAACAAACCACAAGAATCATTTAGAAACCCTTAATAATAGCCATTTGTTGTCATGTCAAGAAGGTATTCAACACAACAACACAACAAAAGAAAATGAAGTAATAGACCTTGAGCATGAGGAAGTGGAGATTGTTGAATGAAGTATCAAGTTTTAGAGGCTTTCAAGGTTAGAACTTCTCAAGGGGAGATGGAGCCACAACCGGGGCAAGTTATCACTCTTCCTCATGACAAGGCTATTAGGTTACTCAATGAAGGCAAAATCACACCTATAGAAAGAGTCGCCTACAAAGTCTATTCAGAGATTCTACAGGCTTACCTGTGGATAGTCGATACAGATCAAGACATGCACTCTCTAAGGTCTCAAGAGGTGTCTGAGGCTATCTATACAGCCGATGAAATAAGGAAACTCAAGGGTGGAGAAAAAGACTCTCTGAAAGCAATACATCAGGTAAAGGAGGTCTTTGAAGACTCACACGTTGACGAAGTCATCAAGAAAAGGAGCTAAAGATGGAGATCACCAATAACGCAAATAACGCTCAGAAAACGCTGGCAAAATAGCATGGAAAGCAGGGGCAAGCAGAATCCTGTTACCCTGCTTATCTCTTCAAAGGTTGGAAAAGTTGTGAATAAAAAAGGGTTGACAGAAGAGCAAATTATACAAGCATTGGAAGCAAAAGCGGGTTTTATTTCGGAGGCTGCCAAGGCTCTTAATGTGACCTACGAAGCGATTAGGAAGAGAGTCGCAAAGAATAAAAGATTACAACAAGCATTTGATCAAATCAAAGAGAGAAAGCTTGACTTTGCAGAATCGAAACTGATGAAGCAGATCGAAGAAGGCAATCTCGGAGCGATCTGTTTCTTTCTGAAGTGCCAGGGCAAACGCAGGGGATGGGTTGAGAGGCAAGAAATGTCAGGCCCCGAAGGCAGGCCAATAGACCTCAGATTCAAAAAATCACCGAAGGACATGACTGATGATGAACTTGAGTCAGTGGTGCGCTCCATACTTGAGAAAATATCTGCAGAGGTGAAGCCTGTGAGCTTGATTCAGAACCGAGCGGAGATATAAAAGACTATGAAGGCAGAGATAACATTCCCACCTGAGCTTGTTGAGTCAATAGCTGACAAGGTTATCGAGAAGCTAACACCCCTCATTACGGGTAATAGCAAACATGAGAATGAAGATAGAGTTTTCACAGTTGAGCAATTGTCAAACTATATAGGATTGAGCAAGCAGTGGATTTACAACAACAAAAAGAATATCCCTCATTTCAATAGAAAACGCAAACCGCTATTCAGGAAATCAGAAATTGACAGATGGTTAGAGACCTTCAAAAAAGAGCCTGGATCATCCGAGTTTAGAAATATTACTGCAACAAAATCGAAAGATATACCCGTTCAGCAAAGAGCATTCAAACCGCAAAAGAGCAATGCGACCACTTCCTTGTAAGGGAAGTTCCATGCTTTTTAGAGCCTTTAAAATCAATAACTTACGAGATGCTGTGCTAACAATTGTGCTTATCATTCTTGACCTAAAAAAAGACTTGACAAGTAAACATAGTTTACTTATATTAAAGAAATGAAGGATTGGTTACCCGAAGACATTAAGGCATTTAGGAAGAGACATAACCTCTATCAAAGGGAATTTGCTGAACTGTTAGGGGTAACCAGAGAGTATTTAGTCTACTTAGAAAGGGGGGTGAAAAAACCAGGCAAGACTTTAAAGCTATTCTTGGAGTGTCTTGAAAGAGAGTTTAAGAGAAAGGAGGTGAAGAAGCGTGGCGACGGGAATTTACAAAAGAGGTAAGGTTTGGTGGATTCGATACACCGGTCTTGACGGAAAACAAAAAAGAGAGGCAACAGGAAGTGATAGCTTCAAAGATGCCGAGATAAAACTTGCAGATCGCAAAAATGCAATTGGAAAAGGAGAAGAGCCGGAAATCAAGAGAATCCCGAATCACAGTTTCAGGGAACTATCAGAAAGGTATCTATCCTGGATTCAGGGAAGGCAGAGATCGGCGCGGACTAAGGGCTATATCATCGGGCAGTTGCTTTCACTTTATGGTGATATACCTTTAAAAAGATTCAGCACGTCTCTTGTTGACCAATTGCAAACAGACCTCATAAGCAAAGGATATAAGCCAGCAAGTAACAACAAGATCACAAACATTGTCAAACATATGTTCAACAAGGCCGTGGAGTGGGAAATGGTAGGATCGGAGACCCTGAAGCGCATCAGAAAAGTAAAGCCGTTGAGGGATGAAGGAAAGCGGTTAAGGTATCTCTCGATTGAAGAGTGTAATACTCTTATCAATACCTGTGATAATCACCTGAAACCAATTGTGGTAACTGCATTGAATGCCGGAATGAGAAAAGGAGAGATTCTTAATCTCAAATGGGAACAAGTTGACCTGAAGCATGGTTTTATCCTGTTAGATCGGACTAAGAACGGCGAAAGGAGAGAGATCCCAATTAACAAAACATTAGAGGCCCTATTCTTGGACAAAAACCTTATCAGGCGTATTGATATTCCTTACGTGTTCTATGGTGCTATAACTGGTAATCCTTACCAGGAAGTTAAAAGGAGCTTCAATACAGCCTTGAGAAAGGCAAAGATAAGGGATTTCCACTTTCATGACCTCAGACATACCTTTGCAAGCCATTTAGTCATGTCAGGCGTGGACATCACCACAGTGTCAAGACTGTTAGGCCATAAGAGCTTGTCTATGACCCTGAGATATTCACACCTTGCACCTTCTCACATGGTTAAGGCAGTTGATGTGCTTGATACTGTGCTAAACGGAAAAACAATTAGCACAAAATTAGCACAATTTGAGAGTGTCGGGAGATAAGCTGAATGGGAGATCGCGGTAAGTTATTGATTTTATTAAGGGAAGATGGTAGGCGATGCTGGGATTGAACCAGCGACCTCTTCCGTGTGAAGGAAGCGCTCTACCACTGAGCTAATCGCCCGATTAATACATGGAGCCGGTGGGGAGAGTCGAACTCCCGACCAGCTGATTACGAATCAGCTGCTCTGCCTCTGAGCTACACCGGCAGAAAAGTGAGCCGTGCAGGATTCGAACCTGCGACCCGCTGATTAAGAGTCAGCTGCTCTACCAACTGAGCTAACGGCCCGCTCCTTCTGCTCGCGCCTGAGAGGATTCGAACCTCCGACCCTCGGCTCCGGAGGCCGATGCTCTATCCACTGAGCTACAGGCGCACACCGCAGCAGTTGAAAGTTCAAA
>MHEF01000149.1:4689-8211 GCA_001805125.1 Nitrospirae bacterium RBG_13_39_12 | reverse complement strand
TCATAATATCGAAGGATATGGATTACATTAAAAAGTTGCTGGGTGCGTATGAACGGTTTAATGCTGACGCAGCTTTCATTGTACTGGAGATTGAGAATCCCAAGCAGTATGGAATTATTGAAGGTAATGAGGTTGAAACCGGAATTTTCAAGGTTAAAGCTACCATTGAAAAACCAGAGAAGCCACCGACGAATCTGGCGATTATGGCAATGTATGCTTTTCACCCAGTAATTTTTAAAGCATTAGAGGCAACTCAGCCGGGAAGAGGCGGCGAAGTCCAGTTGACAGACGCTATTCAGAAGCTTATTGATTGGGGTCTGAACGTGTATGCTGTTAAACTGAGTAAGGATTACGCGCATTTGGACATAGGTAGCCCTGAAAGATATTGGGAGGCTTTATCCTTGTCTTACAAGCACTTCTGCGGGGAGGCCAGTAAATGATAGATAACATAATTCGTGAAGATATTGAGAAAATAAAGAGCGAATTAAAAGAAGACGATTTCGCAGAAAAAAAAGTGTTGATCACTGGCGGAGCAGGTTTTATTGGCAGTTGGCTTTGCGATGTGCTGGTTGGTTTTGGCGCTGAAGTCATGTGTGTTGATGATTTTTCAACGGGAAGAATGAAAAACATTGATCATTTGACAAAAAACCCGAAGTTTAAGCTGATAAAGTCCGATGTTTGCGCATTCCAAAGCAGGGACAAGTTTGACTTCATTTTTCACATGGCGGGACACGCGTCTCCAGATGAATATCAGAAGCATCCGATTGAAACACTGCAAACTAGCTCCTTCGGTAGCGCTAACATGGCAGAGTTAGCAAGGAAAAGCGATGCTACACTCTTGCTTGCTTCGACCTCAGAGGTATACGGTGACGCGAAAATTGTTCCCACCCCAGAGGGTTACTGGGGAAGGGTCAACCCGATCGGCCCCCGGTCCTGCTATGATGAAGGAAAAAGATTCGCGGAAGCTCTGCTTGTGGCTTATCATAAACAGTATGGGTTAGATGTGAAAATCCCCAGAATTTTCAATTCGCATGGTCCGCGTTTGAGAGAAGATGGACTATACGGCAGGGCTATGTCACGGTTTATCATGCAGGCTTTGGCGAACAAGCCAATAACTGTTTATGGCGACGGAAAACAAACCAGATCGTTTTGTTATATAACTGACACGGTTACTGGCTTAATGTTACTGACAATTAGTGATGATGCCAAGGGAGAAGCCGTGAATGTTGGAAGCGCCCAAGAAGTAACTATTCTGGAACTTGCGAAAAAGATTAAGGAGATGACTCAATGCAGTTCTTCTCTGACTTTTCAGCCATTGCCTCAGGATGACCCGAGAAGACGATGCCCAGATACAGACAAACTGGAAAAGCTGATGGGGTGGAAACCGAAGATACCCTTTGAGGAAGGGCTCAAAAGAACAATTACCTGGTTTTCCTCAAAAGGAACCACTTGAACCACAAACGTACTTATTCTCCCTGCCTAAATCTTGAATTGCTTGACGAAGACCGAGGATTTGTCAAGGTTCGAATGAAGTATAAAAGACCTTCTAAACTTCCAGCAAAGTGCGGGCGTAAATATTCAAAACATCCATGGTACTGAATGATCCTTATGGAATAATACAGTGTAAATAGAGGATAAAATGCTAACATGAATAATGGAAAATTTACGGCATGCCTATGCATGAATATTACTTTGTTTCTGGCAAAATAATATGGCCGCAAAGATGTATTAAAACCCAAACTCCTAAGGGATTTAACGTTTTTCTTCAAGTTCATTTTGTGGTACATTTCAGCTTTCGGAACGTAAAGTACGCGGTACCCTTTTTTCCTCAAACGGATACCGAAATCTGCATCACCGTAAGACATTACAAAAACGTCATCATGCCCTCCTAACTCATCTGCAGCAGTTTTCCTTACGAGAAACGCTGTTGGGGCATGACTTACTTCGATGATTTTGTTATATTGACCTTCATCAACAGTCCAAGCGCCAACATTATGAGCTTGGCTAGTGATCAAATTGAAAGTCGCCCCAGCGTACCAGATAATTTTTGGCTCAAGATAGGAGTATATTTTAGGGGCTACTAATCCAATCTTTTCGTCATTCTCGATAACTTTCACAAGTTCCATAATCATGTTGCGGTCAATTGCCGTATCCGAGTCTATGAAAAGAATGTACTTTCCCTTCGCGGCTTTTTGTCCTAAATTCCGTCCACCTGTAAGCCCGAGATTGACTTTGCTGTAAATTGTTTTTACATCGGAGAATTTGCGTGATACTGCTTCAATTGTGCCGTCGTTGGAGCCATTGTCAACAAGCGTAATTTCTATGTTCGAGTAGCTTGTTTTACTTGCTATCAAAGATCCTATGCACTCTAATACATCTACTCGCCTATTTCTCGTAACAATCACAACAGAAACAAGCGGCAAATACTTATCTGAAGTCACCAAGAAACCTCACAATTTGTCTATAGTTTATTTTGAACCCACCTTGCGCAGGGAACGTTGCGATAAAAAGGGTTCAGAAACGAACATTTAAGTGTATTTGTGGGAACAGATAGGTTCAAGCACTTGGTCTACAAAGAGAGCTCACGGAGCCTTGTGATAACGTTCATAAGGAGCACCTATACGGGGGGTTATTCTTCAAAGAAGGCAAGAGGCTTTTCCCAAGAAGCCTTTGGTAATGACGCAGCCATGGGGTTGCATTCTTAGCATTTCAATAGTTGAGATGCAATAGTCCTTCCCAGCGACTGCAAATGTAAACAATGTGAGCTTTCAATGATCTGCAAACTGGTCAAGGGTACGTTTTTCACGGTATTAACCGCAAAACAAAAGAAACATTAAATTCAAGCTAACACAAGTTATAAAAGACTTAAGCTCGGGAAGACTTGTTAAATGAAAATCCTATTAGCTTGCCCACCAATAACAATTTATAAATCTGACACAAGCATTCTGGGGAGCGTCGTTCCTCTTGGGTTAGCATATATCGCTAGCTACCTTGAACATCATTTGCCATCCGATGAAGATTTTGAGATTAAAATATTAGATTGTATTGAACCAAACTATGAAGCCTTTCCAGATAGGACAAAATATGGAATGAGCGATAAAGAGATATCGAAACAATTATCTGATTTTAAACCTGATGTGGTAGGCATTAGCTGCGCATATACTGCGTATGCTATGGATGCACATAACTTTGCCAGATTAACGAAACAATTCAATCACAACACATTTGTAGCCTTGGGAGGTGCCCATTGTTCAATTTCCCCCGAAATCGAACTTAGAGACCCTAACATAGATTTTGCCATAAAAGGAGAGGGCGAAATTACTTTCCTAGAGCTGGTTAAATCGTTGCATAAAGCTAAAAACGACTTTAATCACATCCGCGGCCTCGCATACCGGAAGAACAGTGAAATTAGGGTGAACCCTCCACGAGAGTTCATAAAAGAGCTAGACAAGCTGCCTTTTCCGGCGCGTCATCTACTTCCTATGGAGGCGTACATAAACGTTGGGCTTGGAAGCAGCTATA
>MHEF01000149.1:0-4678 GCA_001805125.1 Nitrospirae bacterium RBG_13_39_12 | reverse complement strand
GTTACAACCATGATAACTAGCAGAGGGTGCCCGTACCAGTGCTCTTTCTGCTCTATTCACAGCGTCTGGGGATACCAATGGAGACCAAGAAGTCCCAAGAACGTTGTTGATGAGATTGAACATCTAATTGAAAAGTATAAAATTGGCGAAGTCCACTTTCTGGACGATAATATCGGGGTCGATAAGAAACGATTGCGAGACATATGCCTAGAGATTATGCACCGTGGGTTAGATGTACGTTGGGCAACACCTAATGGTATAGCTCACTGGTTGCTCGATGAAGAATTGGTAAATCTCATGAAGAGAGCAGGGTGCTACAGAATTACTCTTGGCATTGAATCTGCCAATTATGAGACAAGAAAGTTTATCGGCAAAGATACCCGCCATAAGATAGAATTAGACCAAGCTAAGAGAATAATAAAATACGCCAATGCGGCTGGAATGTGGACAATCAGCACGTTTATACTAGGATTTCCTTATGAGGACATAACTTCCATAAGGCAGACAATTGATTTCGCGATTGCCTCTGATGTTGACTTGGCAGTATTTTATCTTGCCGGACCGTTCCCTGGAACTAAATTGTATGATGTGGCAAAGCGGGAAAAGCTTATTGATTGGGATTTTAGTGAAGTATACCATGAATCTAAAACTTCTATAAATTATGAAGACGTAGCTATTGCACTTGGTTCGGGGGGATTCAGAACTAAGTACTTTACACGTGAACAATTGCAAGAATTGCAATCTATGGCCCAAAAAGAGTTCATGATTAATCGCGCAAGAAGTTTTCTAAACCCGATCAGGCTATATCATAAAATCAATTCGTTAGAGGATTTCAATTTTGCCGTGAGAGCTGGCTTTTCTATGCTCAAGCCATTACTCAACAGTATTCAAAATAAGAAAATGGATTCACATACACTTAAGCGACAAACTACAAAAGTTTTGGTCCAAAGTTACAAAGGTAGACCTCAAAAACAACAGGAACCCTAAAAATTCCTATAACTTAGACAACAGAAGCTTAACTCTCTGCTCATATGTATGCTCACTATAACATTTCTTTTGGCCTCTTTCGGCTATTGCACTCCGTTCATCCTCATTCTCGAGATAGTATGCTACTTTGTCTACTGCCTCTCTCGTGTCCTTATAGGTAACGACCTCAACGTCGGGTCGAAAATAGTTTGCCAGTTTTTTTGGCTCATCTGTCAATACAAAAGAACCACAACCAGTAGCCTCAAACATCCGCATATTTATCTTTGCCCACTCCAAATCTGTTGGATGGTGTATATTCAAGACAACATTAGCAGCGTTAAAAGCTTTAACTAGTTCAGGCCCATAAATACCCGCTCCTGCCTTTATCCCTGAAAATGCCCAAAACTTGCCTCTAACCATAAGCCTGTAATTTGATAGACCTTTCAATATTTTAGCTCTACCGCGAATATACGTACCAACAAAGCAGATGTCAGATCCGTATGCTCGCTTCTCTTCATTGGTGAGAACAACTTTCTTATGAATTGAAGGTTCACAACCCACAGGTAAATGATGAACATTCTTCAGACCTAAGTTTCGGTACATTTGTAAACATTCATCTGACACGCTGAAGACGTGATCATATGCTGGTGCAATGTGCTTAACTAAACTTTTGAAGTATCTGGGATCATCAGGGTACCATAAAACCGTTTTGGCGCCCATTTCTTCTTTGAGCCATTCGATTGTTTCAGGAAGAATAAGCTCACCTTTTATGCTTATCACAACATCTGGAGACAGTTTAGAAGCTGTTTCCTTTAACCTTCCATTGATCTTATCTATACCAAGAGGTCTCATCGTTGAACGCAGTGTAGCCGACCTAGAGCCGGTGATACGTAGAAAATCTCTTATCACCTCGGAATGTATTTGATTGTAAGTTCCGTAGAATTGTACTAAATGTCCAACTCTTGTTAATGCAATTTGGACATATTGTTCAAGGTTGTAATTTAACGTTGAACCTATAAGCAAAATATTCATTGCCAACTTCCTCGTAAACTTCATTTTTAGATTAATTTCAACTTGTTAGTAATGAGATTTTCGCTCACATTAAAACTTATCTTGAACCTTTTGAGAGGTTATTTTAGCCTATCAGACACTCGTAACCAGTCTATTTCTCTTCTGAGACCTTCAGTGATTTCAACACTAGGAACGTAACCCAAGATTTTTCGTGCCTTTGTAATATCTGAAGACGTATCCATCACGTCACCCCTTTGCGTTTCTTCATACCTAACTTTAGCATCCTTATTCAGAAGGCACTCAATCTTCTTAATTGCATCATTTATGGTTATTCTGGAACCACCACCTATGTTGAACACCTCGCCCACCGAATCGCTGTAGGCAGCCAGAATATTTGAGTTTACAACATCATCGATGTATGTGAAATCTCTCGATTGGTCTCCCTTCCCATATATGGTAATCTCTTCGCCTCGAGATATTTTTCTTATGAACTTATTAAACGCCATATCTGGCCTCTGCCGTGGCCCGTAGACAGTGAAGTAACGTAAAGCCGCCATAGGCATTTTATAGTTATGGTAGTACAGGGAGCAGAGATTTTCTGCAGCGAGTTTTGAAACTCCGTAGGGGGAGATGGGTTTGGGAAGTGTACTTTCCCGGGTAGGAATTTCCACGTTTCCGTAAACAGAAGACGAGGACGCAAAAACGAGTTTTTTCAATGGCATGTCTTTTGCGGCTTCAAGGAGGTGTTGCGTGGCAAGAATGTTGTTCTTAACGTATATGTTGAAGTCCCGCCCCCAACTCTTTCTCACTCCAGGTTGAGCCGCTTCATGGAAGACGTACTCAACATTCTCTAATAGACTAGCCAAGTCTATGTCCAACATGTCTTTCGCAATGAGGGTGAAATTATCATTTTTCAACGCCTTTGCCAAGTTTGCCATCTTGACTTCTTTGGGGTAATAATCTGTGAAACAATCGATACCTACGACTTTATGACCTTTATCCAGAAGGGAATCTGCCAAACTTGAACCGATGAATCCTGCGACCCCTGTTATGAGATTCTTCATACATGATTCCTCCTTAATCTTTAGTTGCTCTTATACCATTTATCAAACCATATTTGAAATATAAGCAACGCCCAAATCTTATTTGAATTATCCTTAATTTCATTAAAATGGTCAGTTAGAAGTTGTTTAACATACTCATGGTTAAAAATTCCAGCATTTCTTATTTTTTCCTCACTTAATATTTCAAGGGCAAAGGGCTTCAATTCATTTCGAAACCATCCTGAAAGAGGGATGCCAAACCCCATCTTTTTTCTATCAATTATCGGTGCAGGCAACAATTCTCTTGCAGCTTCCTTCAGAATATATTTGGTCGTAGCTCCTTTTACCTTCATTCGAAAAGGCAGTCTCTCGGATAGACTTACTAAGCCTTCATCTAAAAAGGGCAGACGCACTTCAAGCGAACATGCCATACTAGCCCTATCTACTTTTACAAGGTACAAATCAGGGAAAGTAATGTTAGCGTCTAGGTACATCATTTTGTCTAGAGTGTTTTTTACGTTAAGAGATTTAGATTGTAGATAGATATCTTCGAAAAGGGCATTTCCGTTAATCCTGTTGCCCAAAAGGAGGCTTATTTCGGAAGGATAAAAAGGCGCTATCCACACGTAATTCCTAACCTCCGAAGGAAAAATCAGCCCCATTAAAAATCTCTTTACTTTAGGACGAAAAAGTCTGTCTGGAAATGTTTGTGATTTTTCAATAATTTTATTGGTAAATCTGCGTAACCACGCGGGGATTTTGTCGTAGTACAATGCATATTTATGAGCTACATATTTGGGATACCCCCCAAATAGCTCATCTCCGCCGTCGCCACTTAGGGCAACCTTCACTGATTGCCTTGCAAAACACGATAAAAGATATGTGGGAACAATAGAAGGATCGGCCATAGGCTCATCCAAAAAAGCGGCTATTTTGAGAATAACATCGAACACTTCACTCTTGGTGAATACTCGGATTTCATGAGTAATGCCTAATTCATCTGCGACCAAGTGAGCATAGCCAGTCTCATCAAAACGCTCATCTTCAAAGCCTATTGTGAATGCCTTGACCATTCTTGGCGGAATTATGCCAGATAAAATAGTAGCAATTAAACTCGAGTCAACTCCACCGCTTAGGAAAATACCTAGCGGCACATCGCTAATAAGTCTGTGTGATATAGAGTTTTTTAGCGATTCCAAGATTTCCTGTTTAGTTTTTGATTCATCCACATAGTTAGCAGGGTTACTAGCCATCCTCCAAAAAGAGTCAATAGCAATTTTCCCATTTTTAGTTAGGACCAGTTTGCTGCCTTGAGGTAATTTCTTTATGCCTTCAAAAATAGTATGAGGAGCTGGAACATGCCCAAAGAAAAGATATTTTTCCACGGATTTGAGGTCTATATTTTTTTTGTTAAGAGGGTGTTGGAGTATCGTTTTTAGCTCCGAACCAAACACGAATTGCCCATCAATAAATGCGTAGTATAAGGGTTTTTCACCGAATCTATCTCGGGCAAGAAAGAGTTTTTCTCCATCGTAGATGCAAAATGCAAACATACCATTTAGTTTTTCAAGACACTGCTCCCCAAACTCTTCATAGAGATGAAGTATCACCTCAGTATCTGTTCGCGTGTAGAAATGGTGGCCCGTTTTTATCAGATC
>MHEF01000148.1:6609-7098 GCA_001805125.1 Nitrospirae bacterium RBG_13_39_12 | reverse complement strand
GCTAAAGGTATAAAGGAAAATCCAATTATTTTCAGATCAGCAGAAAAAAATAGAAAAATGGGCGATTGGGATTCTATTAATATAATGAATAGCGATGGCGCCCAGAATCTTATTGAATATTGTCAGATAGAAGATGCATACAGGGGACTTCACTTCCACTTTTCAAACGTTGCAGTTATAGATTCTATTTTAAGGAATAATTATAGAGGGATCCAGTTTCAGGAATCCGCAGTGGAGGTTAAAGGAAATTATCTATATGAAAATAAAAGCGGGATTCAAGCCAGGGACTCAGAAGTGGTTTACACGAATAATTATATCTACAATAACTACTATGGCGCCAATTTTTTCCGTGTCAACCTTAAGGCTAACGGCAATAAAATCTTAAATAATCTTAAAGAAGGATTAAGGATAAAAGAAGGAATGCCGTCTGCAGAAGAAAATCTTTTTGATGGAAATAGATATGGCCTTATGATAACAGATTCCCTTTAT
>MHEF01000148.1:5762-6599 GCA_001805125.1 Nitrospirae bacterium RBG_13_39_12 | reverse complement strand
ACCGAAATGTTATAACCAATAATCTCGAATCAGGTATATCTTTAAGAGGAGTTGCTAATATTGGGGTTAGCGGAAATGTTATTACCAATAACCTCGAATCAGGTATATCTTTAAACGGAGCCGACAATATCGAGGTTAGCGGAAACTTCATCCAGGGTAACGGTTCCAATGGAATAGGGATACAGGATTCGACGGCTATAATAAGGCGCAATAATATTTCAGAAAACGGTAAAAGGGGTATTGGAATAATATCATTTGTCGGAATAATAACCGAAAACAACTTTATCAAAAACGGCCTTTATGCGATAGGACTTGATGGAGGAATGGACATCGCCGCACCCATGAACTGGTGGGGAGGCTCTGAAGTAGAAGAGGTAATTTATGATAAAAACGATGATTCCACAAGGGGAAGGATTAAATATGAAGAGGTAAGAAAAAGCCCCATCATGTATTCATGGCCTGTAGAGGCAATAACTGCTGATACAACATGGTATGGAGATATTAATATAAAGAGTAATGTTGCCGTCTTCCCTGGCATAACTCTTGCTTTAAAACCAGGAGTGCGGGTGTTATTCTCAAGGGGAGCTGGTCTGAAGATAACGGGCAAGATAATTGCAACGGGTGAGAGAGATAAAAGAATTGCATTTACATCTTTAGAAGGGAGTGTAGCCGGCAACTGGGATGAGATTTTTCTTGACCATGCAAACGGTAGTGTATTCTCAAATTGCGATTTTGAATATGCCACATGGGGTATCCACAGTCATTTTACAAATCTTACGGTTGAGAACTGTCATTTCAGTCACAACTATGGAGGACTGAGGTTCAGGAGTGGTCCAT
>MHEF01000148.1:5108-5360 GCA_001805125.1 Nitrospirae bacterium RBG_13_39_12 | reverse complement strand
AGGAAAGTACTGGGCTGTAGCAAGACTAAGAAAAGGGACTGAGAGGTATGGCCCCCTTATGCCAGGGGATAAATATTCCGGTAAACCTGTTGAGATATATCTTACTCCAAATAGCGAGATTGAGAAGGATTTTACCGTAGTAGATATAAGGGAAGTTACTCGTCTCAAGAAGAAAATAAGGGAAGATTATATAAAGATAAAAGGAAGGATTCTTGATAAGAATAGCTCTCCGGTTAAGATGGTTTATGCTAT
>MHEF01000148.1:4769-5019 GCA_001805125.1 Nitrospirae bacterium RBG_13_39_12 | reverse complement strand
GCGGAAAGTATTATATAGGTTATGCCACTGCATTTCCTCCAGCCAAAGACTACAATATAAATAGAGAAGTAGTTTTTGAGGCTGATAAGATAGATTTGGATATCATCATTAACATTGGCGAATAAAAACTGGGAGATTAGAAATATGCGGAAAATATTTTTCTTTCTATCGATAGCCGTGCTTCTTGCGTTTACTCGTCAACCTGATGCTTGCGTTGGAAAGATACTTTATATAGGTGCCCTTAATTCGA
>MHEF01000148.1:2335-4632 GCA_001805125.1 Nitrospirae bacterium RBG_13_39_12 | reverse complement strand
CCCTTCCGAGAGTGATAAACAAATTGAGCGGCATCATGAATGAAGAAATCTTTTCAAGAATGGTTAGATCTGTGAAGTCAGGTGAAAAGCCAAAGAAGATAGCAAGGGATTTTCTGAAGGCAAGAAAGCTCATATGATCATGACAAGAAATGCCAGTGTCGAGATTATCGGGAAGGCTTAAGTGGTTATATCATTTTCTTGCATCGAAAGGATTAGCATTAAGCCTGTTCGGGATCTTGTGTTTGATTTTGATCCCGTGGACTCTTGCCGAAGAAACGAGTATTTATTTAGGCAAAATACTCAGGGGCATTCTTGGGTTAATCGGATTAAATTTGCTGTTTTGTACTTTGCTGAGGATAAAAACTCTCTCAAAACCAATCCTCATCATGCATCTTGGAACAATTTTTACCCTCTTCGGTACAGTAATTGGTTTTTTTGGATTTTTAGCTACTGTGAATATATACGAGGGTACCACTGTGGATAAGGTTTATAGATGGGATATTAATGAAGACATCCCCTTAGGCATAGATTTGACATTGAAGAAGATAAATATGGAATATTACCCCATTCCTGTAAAAGTTGGTGTTCTTAGAGGAAACGAAAAGGTGGGGCTTTTCACACTCAAGACCGGTGAGAGCTTTAATCTCGAAGGCTACGAGATAAAGGCTGAAACCCTCGAATTTCCTTCAGAGAGCCTCAGGCTCAGTGTTTTTAACAACGGACATTTCATTGGTTCTGCTGATACATCGGGGGGAAATGATCTCCCTTCGGACTTCCCTTATAGATTTGTGCTCGTAGCTTTTAAGAATCCTTCCTTGAAGAGGATGTGGCTGGACTTAAGGCTTTCAAGAGGTTCTGAAATAATCGCCGAGGGCACCTCTGAAGTTAATAGTCCGTTCACATGGGAAGGTCTTAGATTCCATCATACGCAGGTTGCCAGAGATCCTTACGGTATACCCTTTGCCGGAATTCAGATAACGAAGGACCCGGGAAGGCCCTATATATTTTTTGGTTTTGGAGTAATGGGGCTTGGTTCAATATTGTATCTTCTCAAGAGGGTTTATGGGTCTAAGTAGCCTTAACAGGTTTAGTATTTATGTTGCTGCACTTGTGCCCGGCAAAAAAAGCATTTTGCTTTCTGACTTAAAGAATCTCCAGGATAAGATAAAGTCAGTAAAGGTGGGGAACCCGTGAAACGATCTGTAATCTTACTTTTACTTATTTTTGTAGCTTCCTGTAACTCGCATCCTGTCAGTGATGAGAAACCTAAATACAAGATCGGTTATATGATATGCAATAGCAAGGAGGAGACACTTTATCGCTTCAGACCTCTAACTGCATATTTGAGTGGGAAGTTAGGAGTAAATTTTGAAGCTATGGTCATAGATACATTTGATTTCACTAAAGAGGTAGATAATTTGGATTTTACCCATACAAATTCACTCCTTTATATCATTATGAACAGAAATCATGGGGTGGAGATCCTGGCAACAGAAAAAGCAGGTTTGCTTGGTGCCAGGTCTAAAGGGGCTATCGTTACATTGAAAAAAAGTGGTATAAGGAATCTAAAGGATTTAAAAGGAAAAACCATGATATTTGGTCCTATGCTTGCTCCAACAGCTTATATGACACAATTGGATCTATTGCTGAAGAACGGGATAAATCCAGAGGATGACCTTGCCTTCTATTCAATCCCCTCCGGTTCTTATAAGCATGAAAAGGTTATCTACGGGGTTCTGTTTGAAAAATATAATGCAGGCGCCTTTCCGATGCTCGATTTTGAGAAGATGGTAAAGGATGGCAGGATTGACAAGGATGACTTTAGAGTTATAGCAGAAGGAGAACCTATTCCTTACTGTAATTTCGGTGTAACTCAAAGGGTTAAAGATTCCTTTGCAAAAAGGTTCAAAAAAGCACTTCTTAATATAAAGAAAAATGATACTGTTGAGATAGATGGAGAAGTTGTAAGGGTTCTTGACAGAGCTGATATAGATGGATATGAAGATACAAAAAATAAGGACTTTGATGTTGTAAGGGAGATGGCAAAGAGAACAAATATGCCGCCTTATCAGAAATACTGAAAGGATGCACGATGCAGGATGCAAGATACAAGATAAGAATTTCGAATGTTATCAGGTATCGTGGGAGAAGATATGGATAGGTTGGATAGATTTTCAATATGGGCAATAGTCATCCTGATTATCAGTTCGTCTGCTCTCATAAGCCATCACGTAGGTGAGACAAAATCCGGTCGAGGCAGTCAGGAAAGTAAAACGACCTTAAATAGTTCGATTGTT
>MHEF01000148.1:2159-2305 GCA_001805125.1 Nitrospirae bacterium RBG_13_39_12 | reverse complement strand
ATAAAGAGTTTGATAGAAGGGAATAATCTTAATAAGGCAGAGATGCTTGTTAAGGAATTAATTCAGAAATACCCTTTTGAGGGAGAACCCAAAATGTTGATGGGAGATATCTTTATGAGAAGACAGGACCCTGTTAATGCCATCCT
>MHEF01000148.1:807-1950 GCA_001805125.1 Nitrospirae bacterium RBG_13_39_12 | reverse complement strand
TTTAAAGCAACGTCCAATGGTTCCCCTTTGTTAAGATTTTTTGTGGGAATTTTATTGATTATCGGATGCTCGGTCTTCATGGGATGCCCGATAAAGATGATATTCAGGATTTGTGCCGGGGATATTACCGCACTGTTTGGCTTTTTTGGGCTTGCGGCAGGAGTATATATCGGCATTAAATTTGTCGGGGGAGGATTCAGACTCGGAAATTCAACCCAATCGCCTGTGGCGAATGCATTTTTAATCCCTGCTTTGATGTTTATTCTTCTTATAATTCTATTGTGGGAACCCTCATTTATCTCTTTGAGCAACAAGGGCGCAGGTGCCCAGCATGCTCCAATCTATATATCCCTCTTAGCCGGTCTTATTGCCGGAGCTTTGGCTCAGAGAACCGGTTTTTGTGTAACAGGCGGTATCGCAAGATTATTTCTATGGGGACCTAAAGAAGTAAAGGGATGTCCGAAATCCACCGGGCTCTTAATGGGAATAATCTCTTTTTTCCTTATTGCTTTTTTTGCAAGCATACTTACAGGCCAATTTTTATTAGGCTGGCAAGGTCAGCCGAGTTCAAATGAGAGTTATGGATGGAGTTTTCTCGGTATGCTCATGGTAGGTTTTGGGTCGGTCCTAATAAAAGGCTGTCCTTTTAGGCAGGTAGTCCTGGCCGGTCAGGGTGACAGCGATGCAGGCGCTGCATTCCTGGGCATGCTTACAGGCGCTGCTCTCGTTCAAAACTGGGGACTTGGAGGAAATGCAGTTGGCACACCTTATGAGGGAAAAGTCGCAGTCCTATTGGGTATATGTTTGTTATTTATAATAGGACTTATTTATAGGAATAGGGAAATCAGCATTGCTCCAGAATTTCAGGCTGGACTCGATTAGCATTTGAGACAAAAATAAATTTGGCAGGAGATTAGTTATATACCATTGAAAATAACAAGTCTTAAACGAAATGATGAGTGCCAGATTCACGGGGCTCCCTCTAAAGCCGCAAATAAAATGCTCCTTTTCATGATACTGGCTTCTCTTTCACTGATAATCTGGCATGTATGGGTCTACGGACCAACCGATCAGACGACAAAACCCGAATCATTGCAAAGACCGTTTCCCATGCTTTTGGGAAGTGAGATATGGGATTTACTA
>MHEF01000148.1:0-774 GCA_001805125.1 Nitrospirae bacterium RBG_13_39_12 | reverse complement strand
AATGTTTTCCCGTACTTCATTGTCGGGATACTCCTGGCCGGCTATATACGCACTTACAAGATCGCCGTTAAACTTCAAACCACTCTTAGACGATATGGTTTCCTGAGTATTTTTCTGGCATCTCTGGTGGGTATTTTGACACCTCTGTGCGCATGCGGAACCGTAACGACAGCGGTAAGCCTTTTGTTTGCCGGTCTGCCTCTTGCTCCGGTTATGTCCCTTCTTGTGACTTCCCCGCTGTTAAGTCCCTCGACCTATCTGCTAACCCTGAACGACCTGGGACCGGAATGGACGGTAATCAGAACTGTTGCAGCATTCACAATGGGTATATTCGCCGGAGTTGTTACCCATCTGCTCAGAAATAGAGGCTTTCAGACAGAGGTGATATTTATTGAAGGTGCCGTCCCAAGGGGCGACCTTCATGATGAAGCCTACCCAGACGAACGCCTGAGGTGCAACTGCAAAGAGAAGTTTGGTCATCGGGTGGCTGCAAAAACGAAAAATATGTTTGTCGTATTCCTTGCAAAGTCATCAGAGATGCTCTGGCTGGTGGGTAAATATGTCCTCATAGGAGTTGCGATCGGAGCTATTGTTGAGAGATACATGCCTTTCAAATGGATTTACGAACTGTTCGGACAACAAGATAATAAGCTTAGTATAATATGGGTTACACTCGGATCTGTTCCCATCTTTCTGCACCAGATTAGCGCATCGAGCATTCTTTACCACATAAAAAGCTCTCTTCATGGCACCCTTGACGGAGGGGCAGGTCTG
>MHEF01000147.1:23643-25964 GCA_001805125.1 Nitrospirae bacterium RBG_13_39_12 | reverse complement strand
GGAGATGGAAAGAAACCAAGACATTATGCTTGGGATGGAACAAGTATTGACAATAAATATTCACAGATAGGCACAACTACATGGGGAAAATATGGCGGTACCAATAGTACCATTATAAATGAATCATTTGAGGGTAATAGGTATGAAGAGACCTGGACTGAAGTGGTAGGAGATGGCTCTTCCCTTGATCCAAACGCTAGCCTTCCAGGTTTTCCTTATGCTCAGCCGTATAATGCAGGTTGGGATTGTCTAAAATCACAATCCGAATCCCCTGGTTATGAAGCATTTGCCAAGCGGACTTTAGGCTCAGAAAAATCCAAAACCCTTACGATGTTTTATTTTAACTATTTTGATAATAATCGCATACCTGAGGGCCAACATCAAACTATAGGTGCTCTTCGAGACAGTGCGGGTAACAATGTTATCATATTTAGATTAAATAAAAATTCAGGCCAGTTACGATTTAATCTTCGAATTTATAATAATGGTGTCATGAATAATTATTACAAAGATATTCCCTCATATGCTTGGAATAAAATTGAGGTTAAATACGATGATACTGATGGTCCCCATGGTACCTGGGGGTGGTGGGTTAATGGAGCATGTGTGGATTGGGGCAATTTAGACGAATATGGAAATCACCTTACTGGAATTCAAAAATGGATATTTGGTTTTATGGATTCTGGTCAGGAGATATCTGGGACTATCCACTTTGATTTGATTAGAGTTTTTACCAAATTTGATGGTGGGGAGAATTTGACGTCTAAAAAAACGCAGACAAAGGCATACTCTGCTCACGGTAATGCTACGAGCAATCAGGGCGGCTGGGATTTGAATGAGACATGGCCTAACACGAGGAATGGTTCAGAAAATATAGCATGTTTTGACTGTCATAATTCACATGGCTCAAGCGTCAGCGGAACGACTACAAGTTATGCAAGCGCGACAACAAACGGTGGGATACTGAAAGATACAGAAGCAGGTAAAGGTGGCTACTTAATGGCATATAAGCCAGCGGCAGGAGGCTCAACTGAAAATAAGAATGCCTATAATGCAGGAGCGGGTTTATGTTTTGACTGTCACATGAATGCGAATTCAGGTACAATCCCGTGGGGTTATTACAACACTTTCAAAGCTACACAGGCGATTATGGGATACCGGGATACGCCATATTTCGGCCCTGGTACTTCTGGTGCCAAACAAAGATTTGGCTATAAAATAAAATCTCATAGTGGAGGACATTTTGGGGCATCATCTACCATCTTGCCCTCCCCCACTCCTATAGGGGGGCTCTGCACGCCCTGTCATGACCCGCATGGCATAAGCCCCACGCTCGGCACTAATATGCAGTATAGCGTGCCACTACTTAAAGGCACATGGCTTACTTCTCCCTACAAGGAAGACAGGGCACCCCTAAATGATGTACGGGGCACTTTTCGTACTGACAGAGGCAAAGAGGGCGTCCAGTTTCATTTAGATCAGAACACCTTTGGTACAGATATCATAGATGGAAATATAATAGGCATCATAGAGCCAGACTCTAAGTTTGCAGGATTATGCCTTAGCTGCCATCCTAAGAGTAGTCTGACAAACGGCACAACTCACACATGGAAGAGCAAGGACAGGATACACGAATCAGTAACGGGCTGGAAGACTGCAAACATAACTACTAAGCACAATTATCCCTGCTCAAAGTGCCACACTCCTCATAATTCACGCCTACCCAGATTGATGATTACAAACTGCCTGGATTATAGACATAAAGGTTACTATGGCAACAATCCATCACCTCGTATTTCAGGAAATGGGCACGGTGAGCGTGGTGGATCAGTAGGGGTGGTAAATTGTTATGGGCAATCTTATGCACTGGGGTACTGCCCTGATGATTGGTTATACACTACGTCTCTTAAAGGTCAAGGCGGTGGCGACTTCCCCGGAAGTTGGGGCGGAGGGCGCGAACCCAATTATTCTATTTACGGCAACGGCGGAGGGCCAGACCCCTATGATGTCAAAGTCCCCAGGGTAACATGTCATGAAAATCAGACTCCAAAACAGAGCTGGAATAATGTGACACAGTGGACTGACGATACGCCAGAGAATAATCCGGTTGTTATAACCTCCGGGCCTTTTGCATCATCATTTGCAGAAGGGACTAATGTAAAAGCAGACATAACATGGACAACAAGCGTGGATGCCACATCCTATGTTGATTACGGACCAACTCAAAGTTATGGTTCGACAACTGGAAATGCAACAATGGTTGAAGACCACAAAATAACACTTACAAACCTTACAAATCACTCTATTTATCATTATAGGGT
>MHEF01000147.1:16969-23467 GCA_001805125.1 Nitrospirae bacterium RBG_13_39_12 | reverse complement strand
TATGTTATCAACCCTGTGCCAGTTGATGTCGAACTCCAATGGAATCCGGTTACATCTCCAATCGGTGACCCTGTAGATTATTATGTACAGGTTAATAGTAAATCTGACTTTACCGGTACTGGTACTAACAACCTTATCTCAGACTGGATACCATCAGGGACATACTGTGATAGCAGCACATGTAGCTGGACAGTTACGATTAATTCTGCTAAAACATGGTACTGGAGGGTTAAGGCAAGGGATGCTGTATATACACCTGCGGAATCACTATATTCAACTGTTGATTCCTTCACAGTCTGGACAGCCGTTCCACCACCACCTGCACCAACCTTAATTGATGAGCCGGATGTTGTCAATCCTGTGCCAGTGGATGTCGAACTCCGATGGAATCCGGTTACATCTCCAATCGGCAACCCTGTAGATTATTATGTACAGGTTAATAGTAAATCTGACTTTAGCGGTAGTGATCCCTACGACAACTATACGTCGGGCTGGATACCATCGGGAACATACTGTGATGGCAGCACATGCAGCTGGACAGTTACGATTGACTCAATTGACTTTGCTAAAACATGGTACTGGAGAGTTCAGGCAAGAGACGCTATCTCTACAGATGCAACATCACCATGGTCTGATGCTGTTTTCTTTGACATATTTACAACAGAAATCATTGATGAATCATTTGAGGGTGCTGGTTATGAAGAGTTCTTAGAAGGAACAGTAGGTAGCGGTGCTACCCTCAATCCAGACTACACACCTATTCCGACTCCAACTCCGCCTGATCTAGGGCTCGAGTGTCTACAATCAGCTATTGTTTTAAACCAAGGGAAACAAGCATATGCCAAGAGAGATTACGGGCCCCCAGAGCAAACCAGAACCCTTACCAGTTTTTATATAAATGTTGAGACTGCTCAAGACTTTACTAACGGGAGTTCTAAAAGTATAGCTATTCTTGATAACAGTGGAGGGATCAATGTAATTGTCTTTAAATTAAACGATAATGCAGGCCAGTTACGATTTAATCTTCGAATTTATAATAATGGTGCTATGCAAGACTTTTATTACCCAGCACCGCCGGATACGAGCAGCATTTCCTTAAATACCTGGTATGAAATTAACATTAAATATGACAATATTAGTGATACTTGGAAGTGGCGGGTTAATGGAATAACTCAGGACAGCGGCAGTCTAACAGGAACGTACTACGATGGAATTCAAACATGGAACTTTGGTTTTATGGGGACTGGTGTGACCTTAGACGGGACCATTTATTATGATTTGATTAACGTTTATGAATGAAATTAGTTTGGGAAGGAAGTACATGATGAAAAAGATAAAATATGTAGCACCAAAGATTGTGGGGAGTGCAGTAATTCATCCCTGCTAAAACACTGCTCGTGATGCTTAAACACGGGCATCATACAGCAGTTACATGTTAAAATTATAATATGAGAAAGTTATTTATCCTGCTTTTTTGCCTCTATCCAATATTGGCATCAGCAGGCGATATAAATATTGAAGGCAGGGTATTTACAGATAAAGGCCCGTTAAAAGGGGCAAAAGTTTATGTATATAAAAGCTATGATGACATTAATTCCGGCGCTCCCTTATTAACCTCCGAGCCTACCGACAAACAGGGTTTATATAAGTTTCAACTGAAAGAAGGTGAATATTATTTTACCGCTAAAGGGAACAAAGATGGCAGAGAATTTTTTTCTTATCACGGCAATAACCCTATAAAAGTAGAACCCCGGAATCTCTGGCTTACATTCATGTCAAATGAGATTAAAGAACCGGTTTATTCTGAAGGAACTGCTTCCATAAGCGGTGTTGTTACATATAAAGACAGCCCTGTAAAAGATGCATATGTAGCGGTTTACACTCCAGGAACAAAAATATTTAAGGGTCTTGGATATAAGACTGAATCCATAAACGCTGACGGAACGTTCAATATTCATCTCCCTCCCGGCAAATATATTGTAATCGCAAAAAAGAAAGAGAGCGGGAAAAAAATGAGGCCGCTTAAAAAAGGAGATCTTTTCTGCTATTATCCGAAAAATCCTGTCGAGGTTAAGCCAGATAAAGCAGTCCAGATAGAAGTTCCCTGCTATCCGAAAGGTGACAGGGACTCTTTCGCAGAAGCCCAGAAGATAAAAACAAATGAATACATTACGTTGGAAAACTTAAATAACAACTCCGGATACGGAATAAAAGGTCAGGTCAGAGATCTTGGAGGTAAACCTGTATCCGGTTTATTCGTACTCGCCTATAAGAGCAAGGAGCCTGTTTTTTTAATGCACCATTTAAGCGAACGGACAGAATATTTGGGTGAAACAGACAATGAAGGAAATTATTTCATCCCAATAGATTCTGACGGTGACTTTTACATCGTTGCCCGAAACTCTATCGGAGGGAGTCCGCAGAGCGGTGATGTTTACGGAATTTATGAGGGTACTACAATGCATCATATTTCTTTCAAGACCGGGCTGGTCATTGACAACATTAATATAGTTGTTGGAAAGGTTAAGGACAGGGTTAGTGAAAAATCGATCTATGATTCACCTACCGCTAACAGTCAGCCTTCTGGATTTCAGAATCAAGGGTTTAAAGTGGATAATGTCATTGATAAAGATACTATATGGAAAGAAAACATTGTAATAGACGAGATTGTAGTTGTTAAGAAGGGAGCAGTTCTTACAATTGAACCAGGTACAATCATAAGTTTCAAAAATACTGATAGGGATAAGAATAGTATCGGAGACGGTGGAATAATTGTAGAAGGTAGGATTGTAGCACACGGAAATAAGAACAATAAAATCATCTTCACTTCAGCTTCAGAAAAGCCTGGAGTAAAGGACTGGTCGTATATCATGGTTCTCGCAGCAGGGTCTGATAATATTTTTGAATACTGTGAGTTTCACTATGCCTTTACCGGACTCCAGGTTCAGTATTCTAATGCAAAGATTTCCGACTGCCTTTTTAATAAAAATCATGAGGGCTTACGATTTAACAGTGCCAACCTTCTTGTGGAATACAACAGTTTTTTGAATAATAATTTAGGCATTGGTTTTGCAGGACTTGACGGGAAAGTAATTATAAAAAACAACATCATAAGCAAAAACAGCGTGGGAGTCTTATTTATGCACCCCCGTATAAATCCTGTTGATTTTAAAAAGTCACAAAATATAGAGGGAATGCCATTAATTAAAACCAATAATATTGAAAATAATCTTGAATATAACTTCAAGATGGGAGAAAGTCAGTCAATAAACATAGATCTTTCAAACAACTGGTTGGGGAGCGTAAAAAAAGAAGATATTGAGAAATTGCTTTTTGATAAAACCGACGACAATACCCTTGGTCAAATTATATATTTACCACTTTTGGAAGAGCCTATATCCAAAATAGGCATGAGATAATAAAGTATGATAATATATGATAATATAATAAAGGGGGTGATGAATATGAAGAAAGTAGTATTTATATTTTCTGTTCTTTTCATTTCTATTTTTACATTATCCGGTGTTTTTGCTCAAGAACAAAGTAAGTGTCGTATTACAGGTACTTTAATGATTAAAGACAGCGGGTCAATGGGAGGGGGCCTGATTCATTTCTTTAATGTTGAAACAGGGCCGATTCCTAATCCGGCTAAATACTGGAGGGTCCCGGATGAGATAGCTGATCTTAATGAGAAAGGAGAATTTACCATTGAACTTCCTGCGGGTAAGTATTATATGGGAGCAATAAAGAGGATTTCAGGTAAGAAAGATGTCGGGCCGCCGGTTAAAGGTGATTTTTTCTTTATCAGTTCTGATGAAAAAGGAGATCCAAAGGTATATCAAATAAAACCCGGGGAAGAAATAAATATAGGGACTTTGTCAGAAGCCACTCCGTTTGAGGGATGGGCTATGAAAGATGGCTTAACCGCTATTGAAGGTAGTGTTCTCCTTAATGAAGAACCTGTTGAAGGGGCTTTAGTTTTTGGATATACGTCGCCAAGAATGTTTGGCAAACCTGATTTTGTCTCTGACAAGGTGGCTAAAGACGGCAGATATATACTGAGAGTTCCTGAAGGCGGAAGCTATTATTTGATGGCAAGGGATCTATATGGTGGCGGACCTCCTGGAGAAGGTTCGATTATGGGCGTTTACGGGAAGGAAAAGACACCCACCGCTGTAAGGGTATATACAGGTGAATCTGCAAAAGGGATTAATATTAATGTAATAAAATTTCCTGGACGGGGACCAAGAGAAGAAGGAATGAAGCGATTTACTCCCGACAAACCTTAGTAGGCAAAAAAGGAGGGCATAAGGTGAAGAGAAAGATTAAGTATGTAGCACCAAAGATTGTGGGGTGTGCAGTTATTCATCCCTGCTAGCAGGGATATAAGACACAATACAGGTGAGGCACTGAGATGAATTTTATCATATATATTCTCAGTGCCCCTGCATCTGGTTTATTGGCATCTGTAAATGGATAAAGCTGTATTCAAGATTCTTCTAATTCTCTTAACTGTTTTCTGCATACCTCCTTATGCTACAGGCACTGTAATTACTTCTGATACTGTATGGGAAGGCGAAGTTTTTGTCTTGGAAGATATTGTTGTTCCTCAAGGTATTGCTCTTACTATCAAGCCAGGCACGGTCATAAAAGTAACTCCATCGGAAAGAACAAAGACCGACCCGGAATACGCATCAACTTTAACCGAGATAACTATTAGAGGAACCCTCAGGGCTCATGGATCCGAAGAATCTCCTATAGTCTTTATCATGAATGAAGAAGGCAAATCAAATGTTTGGGCGGGGTTGATAATTGATGGCGGAACTGCAGATTTAAAATCATGCAGAATTCAAAACACAGAAACAGGCATTTATATATTAAATGGGACTCTTAATATAAAAGACTCTGTTATCAGGGAAAACCGCTATGGTCTTGTTGCAGAGGGTGAAGGAACAAAAGTGAATATTGAGAATACTTTAATAAAAGAAAACGACCACGGTGTATTTTCTTTCAGAGGGGCAAATGTAATCAGCAGTAACAGCATTATCAAAGATAACAGCAAGAAGGATATATATTCGAATAAGGTCAAGAACTATCATCCAATGAAAGAATATAAATCTGTTGAGAAAGGCGTTAGCAGGCAATACAATGACGAGGTTTTACTAGGGGATACAATATGGCAGGGTAAAATTGAAATTAATGGAATAATAAGGGTACCTGGCGGAAGCCGTTTGATAGTTATGCCTGGCACAATTGTAGAATTCAAACGAAGGGATACGAATAGCGATAATATAGGGGAGAACGGACTTCTGATTCAGGGTGTCTTTATCTCAAAAGGGACAAATGAAAACCCAATTATTTTCAGATCAGCAGAAAAAAATAAAAAGATGGGTGATTGGGACGCTATTAACATAATGAACAGCGATGGCGCGCAGAACCTTATCGAATACTGTCAGATTGAAGATGCGTACAGAGGAATTCACTTCCACTTTTCAAATGTTGCTGTAAGAGAATCCATTCTAAAGAATAATTACAGAGGAATCCAGTTTCAGGAATCTAAGGCGGAAATCAAGGGAAATTATCTGTATGATAATAAAAGCGGGATTCAAGCCAGGGATTCAGAAATTGTCTGCACCTACAATTATATCTACAATAACAGTTGCGGCGCCAATTTTTTCCGGGCAAACATTACAGCTAAGGGGAATAAAATCTTAAATAATCTTGGGGAAGGATTGAGGGTAAGAGAGGGAGTGCCTTTTCTTGAAGAAAATCTAATTGACGGCAACAGATATGGTCTTCTGATAACAGACTCTTTTTATGGAAGTTTTAGTCGAAATGTCATTACCAATAATTTTGAATCAGGGATTTCCCTGAAAGGAGCCGACAATATTGAAATTAGTGAAAATTTTATTCAGGGGAACGGTTTCCACGGAATAAATGTCCAGGATTCGAGGGCTACAGTAAAGCGCAATAATATCTCAGGAAATGGTGAACGGGCTATAAAAATGGTTTCCTTTGACGGGATTATTACCGAGAACAATTTTATAAGGAATGGCGTTTATGCTATCGGGCTCTACGATACCGATGCAGATTATGAGAAAAACACTGATCCCTCAAAGGGAGGGCTCAACTATGAAGAAGTAAGGAAAAGCCCGATTGTATATTCATGGCCTCTGGAAACTATTGCTACCGATACAGTATGGTATGGAGATATTAATATAAAAAATAATGTTGTTGTTTCGTCCGGCTCAACCCTCATTTTAGCACCTGGCACAAGGGTTTTCTTTTCAAAGGGATCCGGACTTAAAATAAGAGGCAAGATAACAGCTAAAGGTGATAAAGATGAACGGATTACATTTACTTCATTGAACAAAATTGCCGGGGAATGGGATGAAATTTTTCTCGAAAATGCAAACGGCAGCATATTCTCCAACTGCGATTTTGAATATGCCACCTGGGGTATCCACAGTCATTTTACAAATCTTATAGTTGAAGGGT
>MHEF01000147.1:12264-16953 GCA_001805125.1 Nitrospirae bacterium RBG_13_39_12 | reverse complement strand
CTATGGTGGCCTCAGATTCAGGAGTGGCCCGTTGGAGATTAAACAATCTATTTTTGAAAATAACTCCATAGGTCTGAGGGATTACATGGGCAGCGCTGTTATTTCAGAGAATGTCATAACAAAGAATGAAATAGGGATATTTGTCAGAGAAAAAGGCGGTGAATTAACCATAAGGAAGAATAATATTTTCGCTAATAGCGGATACAATATCAGAAGCGGCGATTTCAATAATGAAGATGTGGATGCCAAAGAAAACTGGTGGGGAGACGGAGACCCTGCTGAAAAAATATTCGACGGCAGGAAAGAGCCTTCAGTAGGAAATGTTATTTATGAGCCATATCTCAAATCACCCCTTGAACTTGATTACAATAAGGAGAAGAGGTGAACCAGACATATTTCTTTAATACGTCTTCACCCAATCTTTCCACCATGAACAAAATAGCAGGGAACTGCAGAACTCATCTTGTACCTTTTTTTATCACTGCGGTTTTTTTATCATTCTTCTTTTTCATAGCAGCAAATGCAGAAGAAAAATCCATTTTAAAGGGACGGGTTCTGGATATAAAAGAAAATCCTGTAGAGAATGCTGAGAT
This sequence comes from Nitrospirae bacterium RBG_13_39_12, assembly GCA_001805125.1. Taxonomy (GTDB): domain Bacteria; phylum Nitrospirota; class Thermodesulfovibrionia; order Thermodesulfovibrionales; family SM23-35; genus RBG-13-39-12. The sequence goes on along the minus strand of MHEF01000147.1, from coordinate 16,360 downwards.
ATTTATTTATGACAGCCCGGACGTAAGGAGACCTGCAGATTTCATATCACCCAAGACAGATAAAGATGGACATTTCAATGTAATTTTGCCATCAGGCATATACTGGGCAGTAGCAAGATTGAGGAGCGAAGAAAAATATGGACCGCTAATGCCCGGGGATAAACATTCAGGCGACCCTGTTGAGATAGAACTCTCTCCAGGCAAAGAGCTTGAAAAAGATTTTACTGTAGTAGATATAAAAGAAGTTGTCCGCCTCTCAAAAAAAACAAGTGAGGATTACATTAAAATAAAAGGACTTATTCTGGATAAAAATGGCTCTCCTGTTAAGATGGCATATGCAATTGCAAATAAAAACAGGGATGCCGCAGAAATCCCTGATTATATTTCAGCCTGGACAGATTACAGGGGAGATTACACAATATACCTGCCTCCCGGAAAATATTACATAGGTGCTGCCAGAGTATTTCCTCCGGGTTTAAACTTCACAATCAATAATGAGGTAGTTTTAGACGCTGATAAAACAGATTTAGATATTGTAATCGACAATGCTGAATAAAAATTGGAGGACTCAGAGCTATGAAGAAATTATCATTCTTTCTATTAACAGCGACACTTTTTATATTTATCCGTCAGGCAGATGCCTGCGTAGGAAGGACACTCTATATAGGAACCCTTAATTCACCTCATGAACAGTTGCTTTCTGAAATGCTTTCAGTCCTTATTAATGGAAGAACAGGCACCACTGTAGAAATAAAGTATTACAAAGACATAGAAGAACTTTACAGTGCTATAAAAAAGAATGAAGTCGGTATCACCATAGAAAATACTGATCGTGCCATGGAAATATTAGCCATGCCAAAAGAGGAAAATCCGGAAAAGGCCTATAATATCTTAAAGGAGGCATTCAGAAACAATTTAAACCTCGTATGGCTTAACCCTTTTGGTATTTTACCTGTTAGCGAAGGGGGTAAAAAGTATTATTATGGTCCGGTAATCACCGCAGACGTTCTGGCTAATTTCCCTGCACTTCCGAGGGTGATAAACAAACTGAGCGGGGTCGTGAACGAGGAAACTTTTTTAAAACTGGTTAAAGCTGTATTTTCAGGCGAAAAGCCCAAAAAGGTAGCGAGGGATTTTCTGAAGGCAAGGAAGCTTATATGACAGAAGGGATTGATACTGCTTTTGAAGAATGGATTTAAATGGATATATTCTTTTATTGCATCAAGAGAGCTGGCAATCGGCCTTTTCAGTGCTGTTTGTATCTTTGCAATTTTTGGAACTATCTCAGGAAAAGAAAGCATTTACTCAAGCCCGATTTTCAGAACCATTATCGGACTAATAGGGCTAAACCTGCTTTTTTGCACTTTACAGCGGGTAAAAATCCTTCCCAGATCAATTTTCATTATGCATATCGGGATAATTTTAACTCTAATGGGTGGCGTGGTCAGTACTTTTGGATATGTAGCAACTGTAAATATCTATGAGGGGACATCAGTAGATAAAGCTTACAGATGGGATATTGAAAAAGATATTCCTCTAGGCATGGAACTTGCTTTAGAAAAAATAAACATGGAGTATTACCCTATCCCTGTTAAGATTGGGGTTCTCAAAGGCAAGGAAAAGGTGGGACTTTATATACTTAAGACAGGCGAAAGTTTCAATCTTGAAGACTATGAGGTTAAGGTTGATGCCCTTGAACTATCCTCGGAGAGCCTGAAGCTGAGTGTTTTTAATCAGGGGCATTTTATTGGTACCGCAGATACTTCGGGGGTAAGTAATCTTCCTCCTGATTTCCCTTATGCATTTGTGCTGGTAGCTTTCAAGGATCCCGCTCTAAAGAGGATGTGGGTGGATTTAAGGTTTTCAAAAGGTTCCGAAATAATTGCTGAAGGCACTTCAGAGGTTAACAGCCCTTTTGTGTGGAAAGGTCTCAGGTTCCATCATGTACAAATAGCCAGAGACCCTTACGGTATGCCCTATGCCGGAATTCAGATAACAAATGACCCGGGAAGACCTTATGTTTTTTTTGGTTTCAGCATTATAGGCATTGGATCATTGCTGTATTTCGTGGGTAGAGTCTATGGATCTAAATAGCCTCGGGATATTTGGCATTTATCTTGCTTCGTTTGCACTCGGCATGATGCACTCACTTGAACCCGGTCATGGAAAGACCGTGGTAGCTGCTTATCTTGTAGGCTCCAGAGGACGCAATCTCGATGCCTTAATCCTTGGACTTGTAGTCACATTCACCCACTCCTTCAGTATAATTATTCTTGCTGTTGTTGCAAAATTTACTTCAAGGTATTTCTCCGACCAGGTATTACATACATATCTGGGGATAGTTGCAAGCATAATTATTCTCGGAATTGGCTTGTGGATGCTTAAAACAAGATGGGCTGTTCTCAGAAATACATCAAGACTCTTACATAACAGCAGTTCTGATAATCCTCGTATCCAAAAAGACCACAGACATAAGCATTTGCATCCTGATAAAGACAATACTCATCGCAACATATTCATCTCTCACAACCACGACAGACAAAATTCAATACATAATCATAGTAACGATAAGCAACTCAGCCTGTCAGGGTTAATCCTCCTCGGCGTATCAGGCGGTATCGTTCCATGTCCGGCAGCCCTTGCAATTCTTCTTGCTTCCGCATCAGTCGGAGATATTAGCAAAGGACTCGCTCTTGTGATCATATTCAGTATCGGTCTTGCACTTTCGCTTGTTACAATCGGGCTTATAGTTGTTAACAGTGTAAAAATTGCGAACAGGTTTACAAATACTGAAAAGATCGCCCCTAAAATCTCCTTCTTAAGCGCCGGCATAGTAACAATGGTTGGAGTTTTAACACTTTATTCATCGATAAGACATTTGGGGATAGCATGAAGATAAGACTTATTATACTAGCCACTATTATGATTATTCCCTGGACAGCTTATGCGCATCCTGAATCAGGCTTCCTGCCAGACGCAATTGCAGAGATGGAATATAAGATCGTCCTTGAAATAACCCCCGGGGACATCGAGACAAGAAATAAATTAGGAATTGTACTGTACAGAAAGAACAAATTAAAAGAGGCTGAGAAAGAATTCTCAGAAGTCCTAAAGACAGTACCGGGAAACTTTGACGCACATGACGGGATGGGTCTGGTAAAAACCAGAGAAAAAAAATATGATGAAGCAGTCAAGTGGTTTAAGAGAGCAATAGCTATTTTCAATGAAGATACAATGGTTCATTACCATTTAGGATTAGCATATGAAAAGATAAGTAATTTTGCTGATGCTGAAAACTCTTATAAAAAAGCACTTGAGATAAATAATATTTTGATACAGAAAGGCATAAATAAGGAGACCGAGATTAGCAAGAAAGACATTTTGCTTTCCGCGTTAAAGAATCTACAGTCCAGGATAAAAGCTGTCACAGCAGGTAAATGATGAAAAAGTCTTTAATATTGCTTTTACTTATTTTTATTGCTTCCTGCAATTCAAATCCTGCTAATGACAATAAACCTGACTATAAGATTGGTTACATGATATGTAACAGCAAGGAGGAGACACTTCATCGCTTTATACCCCTGACTAAATATTTAAGCGAAAAATTAGGAGTTGATTTTGAAGTTATTGTCATAGACACGTTTGATTTTACCAAAGAGGTAGACAAACTGGATTTCACACATACAAATTCCTTGCTTTATATAGTTATGAACAGGAACAACGGAATAGATATCCTGGCTGGCGAGAAGGCGGGTTCTCTCGGTTCCAGCTCAAAAGGGGCTATCGTAACCTTGAGCAAAAGCGGTATTAAAACCCTTAAAGACTTAAAAGGCAAAACAATGGTTTTCGGTCCCATGCTCGCACCGACAGGTTATATGAGTCAACTGGATCTGCTTCTTAAAAACGGAATAAACCCGGAGGATGACCTTGCTTTTTATTCAATCCCACCCGGTTCTTTCAAACATGAAAAGGTTATTTACGGTGTCCTGTTCGAGAAATATGACGCAGGCGCCTTCCCGATGCTCGATTTTGAGAAAATGGTCAAAGAAAAAAAGATCGACCAGGGTGATTTTACAATTATAGCAGAAGGACCCCC
>MHEF01000147.1:11148-12235 GCA_001805125.1 Nitrospirae bacterium RBG_13_39_12 | reverse complement strand
AGAGAGTTGATGACTCTTTTGCAAAGAGGGTCAAGAAAGCACTCCTCAGTATAAAAAAGAGTGATACCGTAGCTATAGACGGAGAAGTTGTAAAAATACTCGACAGGGCCCAGATAGACGGTTATGAAGATATAAAAGACAAGGATTTTGACACTGTAAGGGAGATGGCAAAAAGAACAAATATGCCGCCTTACCAGAGGTATTAAACATGGACAGGTTAGACAGATTCTCAATTTGGGCAATAGTCATCCTCATAATCGGTTCCTCTGCACTCATAAGCCACCACGTGGGGGAGACGAAGCCCGGACAAAATATTCAGCAAAAAATGACAACTTCAGTTAACACTGCTGCTATTTCTGATATAGAAAGCAATTCCAACGACATTAAACGTTTAATAGAAGGGAACAACCTTAGCAGGGCAGAGATACTCGTTAAAGAATTAGTTCAGAAATACCCTTTTGAGGGGGAACCAAGGATGTTAATGGGAGATATTTTTATGAGGAGGCAGGACCCCGTCAATGCCATCCTTGAGTATAAAGAAGCTGTTGACCTGAATCCTGATTATCTCGATAAGAAGACCTCCCTCTTTCAGGGGAAAAAATTAAACATTGCTGTAAAAGAAGCTATTATAGAAATTGAGAAGAGGATAAAGGCTGATCCGGACGACAAACTCATGAAGAAATACAGAAAAGACATCTATTATCTCCAGAGAAAGATCGCAGGTGGCTGTGCATAAGTTTATATTAACAGGTGCTTTCATCGGACTCGCGGGAGTCATGCTATCTTTTTTCGGAAACCCTCCTAACTCGGGCATCTGTGTTTCCTGCTTTATGGAGAACATCGCAGGCTCCCTGGGTCTTCACAGTAACATGCGCATGCAATATATAAGACCGGAGATAATAGGTTTTGTTTTAGGGTCTTTCCTGCTTTCAGTTTACAGAAAGGAGTTTAAAGCAACTTCCAACGGTTCTCCCCTGCTGAGATTTTTTGTGGGAATTCTCCTGATCATCGGATGCTCTGTATTCATGGGGTGCCCGATAAAGATGATATTCAGAATATCTGCAGGTGATCTTACCGCACTGATCGG
>MHEF01000147.1:10453-11114 GCA_001805125.1 Nitrospirae bacterium RBG_13_39_12 | reverse complement strand
ATCAAATTTGTTGAGGGAGGATTCAGACTCGGGAACTCGACCAGACTGCCTTTGGCAAATGCCTATTTAATCCCTGCTTTGATGTCCCTTCTCCTTATAACCCTGTTATGGGAACCCTCGTTTATCTCCTCAAGCAGCAAGGGTGCAGGAGCCCAGCATGCTCCAGTCTATCTCTCCCTGTTAGCAGGTCTTGTCACAGGGGCTTTGGCTCAGAGAACCGGTTTCTGTATTACAGGAGGTATCGCAAGATTATTTCTGTGGGGACCTAAAGAAGTTAAGGGATGTCCGAAATCCACCGGTCTCTTGACGGGAATTGTATCTTTCTTCCTCATTGCTCTTTTTGCAAGTCTTCTTACAGGCCAGTTTTCATTAGGGATACACGGTCAGCCGAGCTCAAACGAGAGTTACGGATGGAGTTTCCTCGGTATGCTCATGGTAGGGTTTGGATCAGTTCTGATAAAGGGTTGCCCATTCAGACAAGTTATCCTCGCAGGTCAGGGCGACAGTGATGCAGGCGCTGCAGTACTTGGTATGCTTACAGGCGCTGCGCTAGTTCAAAACTGGGGGATCGGAGGAAATGCTGTCGGTACGCCATACGAGGGCCAGGTTGCGATCCTTTTAGGTATATGTATGTTATTTATAATCGGACTTATTTACAGGA
>MHEF01000147.1:1000-10427 GCA_001805125.1 Nitrospirae bacterium RBG_13_39_12 | reverse complement strand
TTTCAGAGCAGCCTTGATTAACCATGGTCAAAATCCATAAATCAAGATTTAAAAAATGCGGAGTCTGAGGTTGGCAGACAAAAACAGAAATTACGTTCAACACTCAAGAATGAAGGCCTTCCCCTGCCCGCTGTCATTTATGCTGATTCTTTGCACTGTAACACTGCTACTACTTTCAAACTGCGGGGAAAAGGCAATCGAGATAGGTATGGATACCGTCAAAAAAGACACGACATGGAGCGGGGTAATAAAGATTACAGGTGATGTGTATGTTCCACCGGGTGTTACACTTACCATCGCACCCGGGACAACAATAAAATTTCTGAGGATAAATGAATCCAGTGGAAGAAATTTTTTCGGCTATGATTCCCCGTATTATCCCCAGGCTGAGATTATCATAAGAGGGAGGCTTATTGCACAGGGGACGAGGGATAACATAATTATTTTTACTTCAGCAGAGAGGAATCCTAAAATAGCAGACTGGGGAGCCATCAACCTGCTTGGAAGCAACAATAGTATCATTGAATATTGCAGGATAGTTTTTGCATATAACGGAATACATGCGCATAGCTCAACTGTCCTTATATCGCACAACGAGTTTATGAAGAATGGTCTTGCTATATCAGTCAAAAAGGAAGAAGCGCTTCCTGATGCTGACTGGTACGGTAAAGAATCCGCAATAATCGTTACCCACAATATCATTCATAATAATAAGGGCGGTATCTCCATCAGAAATTCCGAGGCTTTGATCTCCTACAATAATATAAAAGACAATAAACTCTTCGGCATATGGTCAAAGGAGAAAAGCAGCGCCCTCATAAGTTATAACGACATTACAGGCAATTACAAAGGAATCTATCTTTATAAGTCTGATGGACCAAAGATTTGTTTTAATAACATTTATAAAAATAAGGAATACAACCTGGCTATAGCTGATGAACAGGACACTGACGTGGACGCCAGGAACAACTGGTTCGGGACAATAAATAAGAACGAGATAGATGGGCTTATATTTGATAAGAAAGATGACCCGGAAATCGCAGAAATAATATACGACCCTATCCTTAAAAGCAGGGTTAAAGGATCCGGAGAATGAACATTTTGCCGGGAAAAGATGCACGGTCAATTACAGATGCTGCAGTGGGAAAGGAGATGATCTATGCCGAAAATTTACAGAAACCCTGACGTCATGTGGAGAGAGGAAGAAAAATTCAAGGCTCAAGCATTTGAAGGACTTGAAAAAGGAGACGATGTTCAGAATATCGGGACATCGGTACTGTATTCAGGCGGCACAATGCTGGCACTGAATGTCCTCGGAACCGAGATATGGAAGAAGTGCGACGGAAGGAAAACGGACGAAATAATCTCCGAATTGACTGATAAGTTTGATGTAGAGCCTGCTATCCTGAAAGAAGATGTAACAAAATTTTTATCAGAACTCAAAGAAAAAGGGTTTATCTATTATGAAGAATGACTGGATACTGAAGGCGCCTCTCACGATCAACTGGGCTATTACTAACAGGTGCAACTTCAAATGCAGACATTGTTACAGCAGAGATGACCCTTCAGAGGAACTCGACAGACAAAACCTCTCACACTGTATAGAAAAGATTAAAGAAGCAGGTGTTTTCTCAATCAATTTCGGCGGCGGGGAACCTCTCCTGAGAAAGGACCTGTTTGATATCGCCGTTTTCGCTTCAGGCAGGGGACTGAGTGTTTCCATGAACAGCAATGGCTATTTGATAAGCAGCGAAACAGCGGTTAAACTTAAAGAATCCGGATTTTCGAAAGTAGGGATAAGTATCGACAGCCATATTCCCGGAACTCACGATGACTTCAGAGGAGTTAAAGAAAGCCACAAAAGGGCATTAAAAGCACTTTTCCCCTTGAACGAAGTCGGTATCGAGACTTCTATTTCAACAGTTATATGCAAGATTAACTGCAAAGATATCGACAAATTAATAGAGATGGCAAGGCAGAACAATGTCAAACACCTGAACTTTCATAACTATAAATGTACAGGTCTCGGCTATTCCAATAAAGACGAACTGGATCTCTCCCCGGAAGAATGGAGAGTCTTTTACCTCGAGGCATTAAATGCAAAGCAGAAAACCAGCGACATTCATATATCTGTTGAAGACCCGATAATAGCTTCTTTAGGATACAAAGACGGCAGCTCACTTGTTAAAGGCAGTGTCTGCGGCAAGCTGTCTCTTAACATAAAATCAAACGGCGATATAACACCATGCGGTTTTATCCCGATTGTTATTGGGAATATCCTGAATGATAACCTTTCGGAAATCTGGAATAACTCCCCGGTTCTTGATATGATGAGGAATAAGACCCCCAGGGGGAAATGCCAGAAATGCGGTTATTATTCCGACTGCCTCGGTGGCTGTACAGCAAGAGCGCTTGCCCTTACAGGTGACATAAACAACCCTGACCCTCATTGCTGGTATGAATCTCAATAACCTCAGAGCACCAATCATAGTCTTCTGGGATCTTAACCCTGTATCAAACGTTAGTCAGAATGTCATCAATCGTATATGTGACGACCTGCTTTTAAATAAAATTTTCTTCCTTAATATATGGGACCCCTCTCCATCCATTGGTACTGATTGTTCTATCATCCTGAAAAATTTGAAGGATGAAAATATAAACGTAACTTTGACGGCAAGCTATCCAGCACTTGAAATTTCAGATTTGGAAAACTTCATGCCGGCACTAAAAAAAATATTAATCAGTATTGATTCTACCGACCAAATCGCATCAATCGCTGAAAAAATACAATCTGAAAAACCTGGCATACATTCCATCGGTATTTCTTATTCAATAACTGAAAATACCTTTAACAATGTACCGGACATTTTAAGGTCATGTTCAGAAGCAGGCATAAATAATGTTCACTTCCCGATACAAAGGGTCTCAGCAGATGAAAAGATCTTCTGGCTGGACTCAGAAAAAAATCAATGGCTTTCAGAAAAGATTAAACACATTAAAACTAACGGCTTGAACATTGTCATTCATGACCCATTCCTGTGGAAAACCTTCAATAGGGGACTCAATCAAAATGAGAAAGGGTGCCAGGGGGGTAATACAATGATATATATATCAGGAAGCCTGGATGTAACGCCGTGTCCTTTGCTGCCAGTCGTACTTGGTAATCTTTTATCCGAAAGCCTGACAGAAATATTTTCATCAAACATAAGACAGGAAATAAGGAAATTTATTTCTATGCCTCCCCGCGAATGCGGGGACTGCGAAAAAGTCATTGAATGCAGAGGTGGATGCAGAGGCAGAACTTATGTTTCACACAAGACATTTGACAAACGAGACCCGGCATGTCTTCAACCATGGAACTAAGAAGCTATGGATCCTATCAAGATTATTGAAAAGTACTACGACCCTGAGTCAGAGGTATACCGTATTCTTGTACAACACAGCAAAATGGTTACTGAAAAGGCACTAAAAATTGCTGAAAGGGTAAAAAACCTGAATCCTGATAAAAACTTCATTTCAGAGGCTGCGATGCTGCACGATATCGGGATATATCTGACCGATGAACCAAAAATTGGATGCTATGGTGATCAACCATATGTATGTCATGGTTATCTCGGGAGGGAAATTCTGGAAAAAGAAGGTCTTATAAAACACGCCCTTATATGTGAAAGACACATCGGTGCCGGATTGACTGCTGAAGATATTGAAGGAAACAATCTCCCTATCCCTAAAAGAGATATGATACCTGTAACTGTTGAAGAACAGATTATATGTTTTGCGGACAAATTTTTCTCCAAGGACTCAGACTTTTTATTTAAAGAAAAACCCCTGGAAAAAGTCAGAGAGCATATTTCAAAATTTGGGATAGACAAGATTAAAAGGCTTAATGGATGGATAGAGATTTTCGGTATTTAATAAACAATCTTCTCCAGAAACAGACCGCATGGCGGTGCAGTCGGTCCTGCAAGCCTCCTGTCACGCGACTTTAGGATTTCCGGCATTTTTTCAGCAGAAAACCTTCCCCTTCCAATCTCAACAAGCGTTCCAACAATATTCCTGACCATATGCCTGAGAAAACCGTTTGCCTCAATCCCTATTCTTACAAAATCACCTTTCATATTTGAGGTCATGAAACCTATACTCTCGAGCCTGTTAATATCCAGTGAAAAAATCTCCCTGACAGGATCTTTAATACTGCTGCCCACTCCTTTAAAAGCGGAAAAATCATGCTTTCCGACAATTAATTTTGCTGCGCTTATCATGGATTTTATCTCAAGAGGTTGCTTTACAAGCAATGTATATCTGTATAGAAATGCCGAGGTTTCTCCCTGGTTTGATATGAGATAAAAATAGCTTTTTTTAACAGCACCATATATCGGACGAAATGAATCATCAGCTTCAGACGCTTCAAGTATCCTGATGTCATAAGGAAGTACGGCATTCAACGCACTTTTTATCTTTTCAGGTTCAAGCCTTGATTTTGTCCTGAATGCAGCCACCTGTCCCAGTGCATGAACACCTGCATCTGTCCTGCTTGCACCGACAACCCTGGTTTGTTCACCGGTTATCCTAAACACCCCCTCCTCAATAATGCCCTGGATAGTCAAACCTTTGTTCTGTATCTGCCACCCGTGATAGTCAGTCCCGTCATATTCAAGGAGAAGCCTGATTTTTCTCATGTTTCACAATATACCACCCTTCCCGGTTTCCCGCAATCTCTAATTAACGCAAATAATGCAATTGAATAATGCAGATATTTATCGGGATTGATACCTTTTCGCCGAGGAGAAAGCAATGTCTGCATTATTTATTCGGGTTAACCTGAAAACATTTAGTGTTATAAAAGAAAATTCAATCTCATACCGAACCGGGGCAGAGAACTCCTTTTGATTTTCCTATCTATTACTTATACCTTTCGTTCTGATAAAATATCATCAGGAAATAAAATGATAGACATTGAAACCATTACTTCTCAGGTTAAGAGAAATTGCGATATCTCCGATGCAAAATACTGGGGGACTTATTCTATCTGCGACTTCCTGCTTAAGCTGAGAGATTTATACAGAACCGAAAAGTGCATACGTCCGTGGGAAAAAATATTTAAAGAAGAAATTGATACGTGGATATCAGACAGAGAAAACCTCTGGAATGAACTTAATGACAAAGAATTCAGCAGTATTATTGTTGATGGTAGTATTTACCCTCCTTTCGAGGTCGATAAGATTAATGCTGATTTAGAAAAAAAATGCCTTGTTTATGGTGCCGGTTTTGGAATTCATATGAAACCATCTTTTTTTGTCGCAGACCTTATAACAAAAAAAACAGTGGAAGGTTATAACATCTTCATATCAGGGAATGAATATGTAAGAGACCTTTCAGTCTATCCAGCCATGTTACAGGACAGAAATATCTTCGCAAGGACAGACATAACAAGAATAATCCTCTGGGAAAGATTCGAGGAACTGAGACTCAAAGGCTCAAAAAAGCCTCTTGTATTTGCATTCTCAAAATACGGTGTTACAGCAGAACAAGAACCAACGGAAGACATTTACAGCCATATATCCATGATTGCACAATCTGAAGTGGAAACATACATCCATCATGAACTGGGGGAGGCTATTGAGGAAACGAAATTAGGGAATGAATGGATGTCACTCCTTTCAGAGCTTTTTTTATCCCGCAGGGCTGAAATCTTTGCCCGTGCTGTCAAAGACATCCTTTCAGATACTTCTGAAAAAGGAATGATCAGATACATCATAGAAAATAATAAAGAAGGTTCGCTCGGTTTCTATCTCGTATTTCTCAGAGGCTACAGGAGGCTTCTTTTCCCTGAAATAGTAGATGCATTCCAGATTTTTACCGAGACCGGAGACTGGGAACTTATTGATAATGCCAGAAGGAATGGCTACAGAAAGGCTGAGGAATATGCGGAAAGGTTACTTTCATTACATAAAAAGCACAAAAAAGAAAATGGATGGATCCCAAAATATATAGAGCAAGATATTCTCGACGGATTACAATAAGCGTTCAGGGCTGATATTGTTGATAAATATCTCAACAAGCCTGGGATCAAACTGTGTCCCTGCATTGTTTTTTAGCTCTTCTAAAGCAGCTTCAAAATCAACAGGTATTTTATAAGAGTTATCGCTTACCATTGCATCAAAGGCCTCAGCTATTGCTATAATCCTGGATTCAAGCGGAATAGACTCTCCTTTGAGTCCCGTCGGATAGCCAAACCCATCATATCTCTCATGATGGTATAGAATATACGGAGCAATATCTGCATAAAAACTTATAGGTCTTATCATCTCGTAACCCATGGCCGGATGTTTAACAAATTCTTCTTTTTTAAAATTATCATCAGCCTTTATCTTCAGAAACCCAACATCGTGAAGCAGACAGGCGAAATACAATAATTTTTGCTTTTGTTCAGGCATATTCATAACCTTTGCCATAATCATGCTGTAACTTGATACCCTCTTAGAATGTCCCATTTTTTCAGGAATCTGAAAATCTATAGCCTCGAGGAGCATATCAGTAAGATGTATCTCATAATTTTTTTGGTCTTCATAAAACCGTGCTCTTGCTATTGAAATAGCTGCCTGGTCTGCAATGTAAGTTATCATCTCCTCATCCTTTTCACTATAAAACCCTTCATTCTTGTTCAGCAGTTCAACTACACCTATGATGCCTGTCTTCATTACAAGAGGTACACAAAGCACCGATTTTGTCTGAGATCCTTTGATGGCATCCACTTCAGGGCTGAATCTATCATCTGAACCGGTATCTGCAACACGGAGATTTTTGCCCTCCTCAGCAACCCAGCCTGCAATACTTTTTCCTTTTGGTATAGTTGTTCCGAGAAGCTCAATCTCCTTTTCACCCTTCACCATCCTAAAGACAAGGTCATTATTCTCGATAAGCAGAATGGAGCCGGCATCAGACCGCGTTATTGAAAGCGAATAATCCAAAATCTTGTCCAGCAGTATATCCCCGTATATTTCTTCTCTCAAATCCCTTGTGATATTAAGAACACGGTCAAGCCTGGTCCTGTATTTTTCAATACTGCTTATAATCTGCCTCGTTACTACTCTCCACATAAAAAAACACACCGCTGTGAGGCAAAAAACTATTATTATTATTAACGACACGGAGATTTCCGGCAGGAAATCCATGGCTTGAGTTACAGGTTCATAGAGGTATCTCAGTATTACTGCAAAAAGTGTAATAATTATAAAAGCAGCAATCGCATTAAGTAGTCTGAACTTTTGTTTTATCTCAGTTATTATGGTTTTCTTTTCTTCTGTTAATCCTCTTTCCATTGATAAAACTTTACTTTAAGTATTATGGAATGTCAATTTTTATTTACCGCTTACCCAACGATAAAATTTCTGTTATAAAACCTTAAATGCAGGTTCTTCCTGTGTACAGACCTCATGTAAAGTAGATTATGCTGAACAACTTTCTAAAAAATGTCTGCACACTTGTATAATTCATGTTGAATAATCGATGCTCAAAGGTTAGAATTATCACAAATGAGAGTTATTGAAAGCAATAGAGAGATATCAGCATTTCTTAAAATACTTAAAAACCGTGCCTCGGGCATCGGTCATGATATCGAAAACAGGGTTAAGACCATTCTGGATGATGTAAGAAAAAATGGTGACAGGGCAGTCCTTAAATATTCCAGGGCCTTTGATTTATTAAAGACAAAACAATTAATAATGACGCAGGATGAGATATCAAAATATTCAGAAAAAGCCGATCCTGCATTAATAAAAGCTCTTAAATTCTCTGCAAAACGCATAAAGGCTTTCCATGAGAAGCAGAAAGAAAAATCCTGGTCTTTTCCTGAAAGAAATATAATCACTGGACAGTTGATACAGCCGATTGAGAGAGTCGGGATATATATACCGGGCGGCAAGGCTTCATACCCATCAACTGTTTTGATGAACGTTATACCTGCACAGGTTGCAGGTGTAAAAGAAATCGTCCTCTGTGTACCAACTCCTGAAGGCAAGGCAAGTCCGTATGTTATGGCCTCAATAAAACTGCTGGGGGTTAAAGAGGTCTACAGGATTGGCGGGGCACAGGCAGTCGGAGCAATGGCATATGGGACTGAGACATTGAAGAAGGTTGACAAGATTGTAGGTCCCGGGAATATCTATGTTGCAACAGCGAAGAAGATGGTCTTCGGAGAAGTAGATATAGATATGATAGCAGGGCCGAGTGAGATACTCATTATTGCAGACAATTCAGCAAAACCCGCATTTGTCGCAGCCGATCTCCTCAGCCAGGCAGAACATGATGAGTATGCATCATCTATATTAATAACAGATTCCAGAAGGCTGGCTGAAAATGTTTATAAAGAACTTGGGAGGCAGCTTAATGAGCTGTCCAGAAAAAAGATCGCTGTGAAGTCCATTAATAAATACGGTGCGATAATAATCACAAAAGACATAAATGCTGCCTTAGAGCTATCAAACCTTATTGCACCCGAGCACCTTGAGGTCATGACGAAAAAGCCAACAGCTCTTTTATCCAGGATAAGAAATGCCGGAGCAATATTCCTCGGAGAATGGACGCCGGAAGTATTGGGAGACTATTCAGCAGGTCCGAACCATACGCTTCCAACAGGAGGAACGTCCAGGTTCTCATCCCCACTCGGCGTATATGATTTTGTAAAACGCTCAAGCCTATTGAGATTTACAAAGAAAGGGTTTAAGGAGCTGGCAGAGACGTCTAAAATAATTGCATCAGCAGAAGGGCTGGAAGCACACAGAAACTCAATAACAGTCAGGGAAGGATCATAAACTTCTTATACACCTTTCCAATTATTAATTATTTGGTTTAAAGGCTGTAAAATGGTTATAGGGATACCGAAAGAGATTAAGCCTGAAGAGAACCGTATCGCCGTCGTCCCCGGAGGTGTTGAGACTCTTGTTCACAGAGGTCATAAGGTAATTATAGAGAGAGGCGCCGGATCCAGAAGCGGTTTCAGCGACGAAGAATATTCATCTTCCGGAGCTCAGATTCTCGATAGACACGAGGATATACTTGCTGAAGCTGACCTTGTTCTTAAGGTAAAGGAACCATTACCGGAAGAATATGATTTCCTCAGGGCAGGACAGATTGTATTCACTTATTTCCACCTTGCTGCTTCAGAAGAACTCACCCTGAATCTCATGAGAAGAAAGATTGTAGGGATAGCATATGAAACAGTTCAGGCAGAGGACGGATTTTTACCACTTTTATTCCCGATGAGTGAGATTGCCGGAAGGATGGCACCACAGGAAGGGGCTAAATACCTGGAAGAAACTTATGGCGGAAGAGGGATTCTTCTCGGAGGCGTAGCCGGGGTCCCGCCGGGTAATGTGGTAATCCTCGGCGGAGGAACAGTCGGATATAATGCCGCACGCATAGCTTT
>MHEF01000147.1:0-978 GCA_001805125.1 Nitrospirae bacterium RBG_13_39_12 | reverse complement strand
GTTTTAGACATAAATCCACGCAGATTGCGAATGCTGGATGAAACATTCCAGGGCAGAATTACTACAATGATTGCTGACAATTATAACATCAGGATGGTAATAGCTTATGCCGACCTGATTGTTTGTGCTGTTCTGATCCCGGGTGCCAGAGCACCGAAATTAATCAGCAGGGAAATGCTGAAGACCATGAGAAAAGGAGCAGTTCTGGTAGACGTCTCCATCGACCAGGGAGGATGTGCTGAAACCTCCCGTCCAACTACCCATTCCAAACCCACATATGATGAAGAAGGGGTCATTCATTATGCAGTCTCAAATATGCCCGGAGCAGTCCCCCGCACATCCACCCGTGCCCTGACTCTCAACACCCTTCCCTATGTACTTGAGATTGCAGATCTGGGGTGGAAGGAAGCAGCAAGAAAAAATTCAGCCATTGCAATGGGAGTAAACCTGGTAGAAGGAGATATTACATATAAAGCAGTAGCAGATGCTTTCAATCTTCCCTATAATCCGTTGACTAAGCTATTGTAGGGAAATATTAGATACATTTAAGACTACATATTTTATGAAAATAATATAACAATATTTCTTGATACATTAAGAAGTTGTATAATTATTTTTCATGTCTCCTCATGCAATTTATATTTCAAGGATTTTTGATGACAACTCTAACCTGCAAGGTTTTCAGGCAGCCATGAGCAAAAGAGGTAAACAGGTGCAAAAAGAGCACGTTTTGTTTTCAACGGAAGGGCGGCTCAGAAACCGCAGATGGTTACTAATTCATCTGAAGGTTGTCCTGCTATGCTGGATTTTTCTGGTATGTATAGGGTGTGGCAGTAACAGTTCCTCAAACAATGAGTCTGCAACCGACAGTACTATTGTCGTCAATTCCCTGCTGGATACCGAAATCGCATCGCTTGCGATTGGCGTGGTAACGCTCAGGGACGCAATTAACAGAATAGATTCAGGGGGAACAATTAC
>MHEF01000146.1:7021-11022 GCA_001805125.1 Nitrospirae bacterium RBG_13_39_12 | reverse complement strand
AACCTTTGGATCAATAATATAATTTACCTTAAGGACATCACCAAAAATTGTCTGGGCAACCTCAAATATATCCGCATCATCAAAAAAGAAACTTACAGTGCCTGATGCAACGTATGGCTGAGGTGGTTTCCGTGGAACAGCCGGTTCTTTTTCAGGTTCAACGGGTATAGCCTGTCCTTCCTCGGGACGCTGAGACTCGACTCCGAGTTGTTTAATCCCCTGTGGTTTTGTTACAGGAGGTGTTGGTTTCTCTGCCTCGGCTGGCTTGACCCCGGAGGGTATTGTTCCGGCAGGCCCTGTTTGCGAATTTACCGCCCCAGGTCTATCTTTTAGTTCTCTCTCAAGCTCTGTATCCTCTGAAAAAGCAGAGGGAATAATATAAAATGACAAAATCAGATTTATTATTATGAAAAAAGATAATTTGATCCTCAAAAAAATTCTCCTCTTATCGGCTTCTTATAAAAGTTTATGTATTTGTAACAATAATTTATTCTTAAAGTATTGTCAAGGCTATGTTCTCATTTGTCAAGGCAAAATGATAATGTCATATTTAGGGGTATAGCTAGTGTCCTGTCCCAGAAATAACTTTGCTGAGGTTGTCATTCCTGCCTAAAGCACGGGATAAACTCCAGCAGGAATCCAGTACCAGAGCTTCTGGATTCCCGTTTTCACGGGAATGACGAAATAAAATAATGTAAAGAAATGTCATTGCGAGGACGAAGTCCCGAAGCAATCTCACCGCGAGATTCCTCGCTTCGCTCGGAATGACAAAGCAGTAAAGTTATTTAGCTGACACTATATTTGGCAAACAGTTTTACGGCGTTTCTTTTTCATTTCCGATAAAGTTCAGCAATTCAACCTTTAAATTACGATCCTGAAATTACTCTTTTGGGCAGAAAACGGAAAATGCTTGCGATAGAACCTCAGAAGCCCTTTATAGAATTCGACCTTTTTCCTGTATCCCAGCCGTTTTACCGATGCACCTTCATGATGTATGGCTTTTGCCTCCGGACACAAATAAATTTTATAATCCGTATATTTGTAAAGCCTGTAGCACCAGTCAACATCATTGAAGAATATCGGAAAGCCTTCATCCAAAGGACCAACAAGTTCCCAGCAGCGCCTTTCAACCATCAGGGCAGATGCCATCGGCTGTAAAACTATGCCTGAATTTAAATGTTCTCCTATGGTCAATTTCCATTTATGGAAAGAGCCGATACTATTAATATTCAGTGTTTCCAGCAAGAGTGCGGAAAGTGTCGGAAATCTCCTGCATGATATCTGCATTCTGCCGTCAGGATAATAAAGCATTGGTGCAACCGCTCCGGCATCAGGATGCTTGTCAAGGAAGGACTTGAGTCTTTCTGAAGTGTTTCCCGTCAATTTAACGTCATTATTCAGGAGAAAAAGGAAATCACCTTTCGATACGGTTATACCCAGATTAATCGCTTTTGCATATCCAAGATTTCTGTCATTCTGAAGCCACATCACCTCCGGAAAAGTCTCCCTGATGTGCCCGGCACTGTCGTCCGCAGATGCATTATCCACGACAATTATTTCATGAGACAGATCGCCGACTGTGTTGTAAATGGAGGAAATACACTCGTGAAGCAGTTGTCTGTGATTCCAGTTGGGAATAATAAAAGAGACTGTGCATTTGCGTTCAATCCTCAAATTTTTTTTATCCGTTTCCCCGAAAAACCTCCCGCGTTCCGTACCGGTAATAACTCCGTCCGAATGATAGCCCTTCCAGTAGTTCAGATATGAGTATATTTTTACAAAGGGCACTACGAACAGATAACTCAAATACCCCTTTCTTAGAAGAAATGCGGTATGACTCGATATGTCTTTCATGATATACCTTAATTTACCAACAGCAGAAGATACATTCCCCAAAATATCGACTTCATATTTATCCTTCATATACCTGAAGGCCCTGCCGTCACGATAGGCGGTCCTCGTCAGCCGTTCAACCGAAAAAGAATGAGTATGAATCACGCATGCATTTGGCGCGTATTGAAACACAAACCTGTCCTTCGCCAGAAGGTACCATAAATAATCTTCCCAACTCGGTATATGTTCATCAAATTTGATTTCATCCCACATTTTTCTCGTGAAGGCGCAATTTGCATTTGAAAATGAAACTCTCCCCTCTCTTTTTTCATCCGTCGGAAAGTGCTTGTTCAAAAATACTTCCTCAAATGGATTCATCCCCGTGACAGGAATCTGTCTTCCGTAAGTGGCATGTGCTTTCTTTTCTATTACTGGCTTCACCAGTTCAAAAAGCCAGGAATTATCTTCAGGTATACAATGTGCAGACAGGCTGCAGATAATGTCACCCGATGATTGCCGGATGCCGTAGTTGAGAGAATAGCCATAGCTGAATTTCGACTCGGGGATGCTCAGTACTTTTACATCATGCTTTTTTGCGATATCCAGCGTTTTATCGGACGAACCCGAATCTACGACAATGACCTCAATTTTATGTGGTATTTCCTGAGCGCAAACACTGCTGAGTACTTGCCCGATGTTCTTCTCTTCGTCTTTTGTCCTGATAATAATAGAAATCATCACGTATTTTATCATAAAAACTAATCACAAAAAATATTACTAAGACGGCTATAAGTAAAGCTACTTTGATGTCATTCCCGCTTGTCGGGAATCTTTCTGAAAAAACCAGAAGGATTGCGGACAAGCCGCAATGACAAAAAGTGATAAGAATGTCGCCTTACTAATGACCGCCTTAGTAACTATAAACAGCCACTGAATTACCGGCTGGATGTAAGAGGCATCGATATCCTGGAGATTGTTGTAGATAAGGGCAGAAATGGCCCAGATTGCGATTGGTTTATGTTAAAAGATATCGAAATGGACTGACTCTAAAAACCTGCTTTTACGCTTAAACCTTTTTGAGAACGATATCCATCCACCTGTCAATTTCGACTGAACGATAAAAAACATAAGAAAATTCGACGTTACAACCTTTCTGCAACTGGAATTCCTCCCCCTTTGAATTAAAGGCCACAAAACCATTTGCAGTTAGTTCCAGATCCCATTGATGAGTATTATTCCAATCACTTCTTGAACCTTCTCGCACGAAATGTTGGAGAATAATATAACCGTTCCTTTTTACCAATGAGACCAAATTTTTAAAAGACAGCAGAATATCTTGTGTATGATCCAAAGAATTTCTCGCATATGCACAATGAAAGGTTTCACCTTCAAATAAATCTGTTAAGACTTCGCCACTTCCTGATATTGGTTTAACCGGATAATCCAAAAGATTATATTTTTCATACAAATGGCCATAGCCTTCGGCCAAAATGTCGACTGCCGTTACGTCGATTAATCCGGCGTCCACACCGTAGGCCAGATTAGACAAAGGGCCCGAACCCAGCTCAACGCATTTAAAGGGCCGCCCGGAGGCCCCAAAATGTTCATCCAACAGAGGCAGAACAGCATCAAAAATCAGGGTAGGAAATTCCTCTTTTCTTTGCTTGGGATCAATCCTTTTCTTGGTGAATTCCCCAAATTTTCCCTTTAGTGACAATTCCGTGTCCCAAAAATTCAGTTCTTCATTCATATCTGCTACTCCATGCTTAGGATAGAAATGTCGTTTCTTCTTACTAAAAAAATCCAAAATTTTTGCCTGGTCATGGATCATCCCCCCGTCGACTGTTGCTAATTCTCGCTATTCTTGAGATGGAAAACCAGTTTAATTTACTCCCTTACTGCCAGAAAATATGCAGATTTTCCAACCCAGTAATCGCAGGTATCTTCCACTTTAAAACCACATACTCTCAATAATCCGGCAACACATTCACGAGTAAACAGCCACCACCAAGGAGAATAATCTTCTAAAGACCAACTATTTTGCACAGCCGGATCAATGCCGACAATATTTAAGGCGCCGACTTCCTTGAAATACTCCGCAATGACTTCTCTTTGGTAACTATTTATTGCAGGGACAAGTAGCCCCGCGCCCGTTTCAATAATCAGTT
>MHEF01000146.1:0-6971 GCA_001805125.1 Nitrospirae bacterium RBG_13_39_12 | reverse complement strand
AGAATATCGTTAGTTATTTTTGCAAGTTGAGATACTGTATACAAAGGATTCGGGCAGTGATAAATCACACCTGAGCAGTGAACAACATCATAATTTCCAACTATTTTCGGAAAATCAGGGTCATCAATATTTGCTTCTATATTTCTGTCACATCTGACATTCTCAGCATCACATCTATCATAAAATTTCTTCCAGAAATCATTGTTCATGGGTTGCATATCGATCATAGCCGTTTTTGTAGCTCCCGCCTTTGCTGCAACTGTTACTTTTTCGTTTACAGTCCCCCAAAGCCCTCCCACATCAGCAAAGGTTTTTCCTTTCACTGCTTCTGCTATCCATTTGTCACATGACATATTAATCCTCTCTTTAAAGACTTGGTGCAACCTTTTCAACAATTTTAACGGATAAGATTTCACAATATGTTCTAACACAAAATTTTGTCTACGGTATAGCTTCCATATGTATATCCTTCAACGTTTTAAAATAAATTTCTTCTATTTTTTCAACATGTTCTTCCATAGTCTCAATCTTCGTATCCCGCGCACCAATAGTCACCTTCTCTATTAAATCCGGAGAATCCATTATCATATTAACAGTTTCAGCCAAATCACCTTCTCTATAGGGATCAAAAATAAAACCATTTACTCCATGTTCCACTGCCTCCGGCGCACCGCCAAGAGAAGAACAAATCACCGGCACTCCGTATAAAAGGGCCTCTTTTATAACCAATGGGTGATTTTCCTCCCACAGGGACGGAAATACGACAAAATGGACATCAGTCAATATTTTTTCCAGCTCCTCCTTCACTGAATAAGGTCCCATGAACGAAATGTCTGCGTCCGGGAATCGGCTCGCTAACAACTCAAGCTCCTTTTGATAAGCAGCGTCCAGCACCTTCCCGTAAAACAGCATCTTAATTCTCCGTCTTTGTCTCACAAATTCCAGCTCTTTAAGCAGAACATCCGCCCCCTTAAAGGGTATTATATTACTCAGATATGCCAGCACAAGTTTCCCGTTAAAGGGAGCATTGACTATCTTCTGCGGGTGTTCAAAACCATGAGGGATGAAGAGGATTTCCCGGAACCCCTCAGCTTCATATCTCTTCTTAAGATGTTCGGAAGGGCTTATGATAAATGACGGACATGATAATTGTTTCTTCATGAACCTCATTCTGAAAGAATGTTCCAGAATGCTCCATATTTCCGGACAGGGGAATGGGAATGTCTCAGTTAAGGCTTTCTTATCAGGTCTCGTATACAAAAATTCAATTATCTTCAGCTTTAACTCCGGCGGCAGCCACTTTTTAGCATTAAACTGCCTTATGAAAGGCGCGTTCAACATCCTGTGTAAAATCGGAAATCGCGGAATTCCTCCGTGGTTCGGGTGCACGGGGTCAAAGCATGTTGCGCAGTAAACACCATCGGATGGACCTGGACATGGCCCTTTCAAGGGTCTTATAAGCTGGCTTCTAAAGCACATATACCAATAATCATGAAGGGTAAATATATTCGGGACATTCAGCTGATTTGCAACCTCCGGCAATCTTGCAGATAAATATGCCGTATGCTGGAAATGTACTAAATCAGGCATTTCCGAATTCAATATTTTACTGAAAATATTTTCCACGTTATGATCTATGAAATATTCGGTGAATCGTGTGCAAAGTTCAGATGGGTTATTGATTTTGATAATATCAAGCCCCTCATATTTGCTCGCCATAACCTTATATCTTTTCTGCGTCAGATCCCTTACAGCAGACACCACTTTTACTGACCATCCTCTTTCAATAAGCTTCGCGGCAAGGTTGAGAGTATAATATTCCGTTCCTCCAACGCTTTCAGGGAAAAAACAATGGGTAACCAACAGAACCTTTTTTCTGTCTTTGGGGATTTTTTGCTCAAACCGATATTGCCCTATCGCTGATAAGGTATCATTATGCAAACGAGCGCCTTCACCGAAACCTTTGTAAAGACCCACACTCTGCGAAAAGCGATAAAGCGGTATGTGAAAAAGCCAGAATAAATTATATTTTTTTGTAACAGTAAACCATGTATCTTTGAATACATGTCCGAGATAAAATTTCATCAATTTGGACAGTCTAAAGTCCTCTTTTCTTTCGGCGAACGCATTCACACTTCTGCTCTCGATGTAAGCTCTTTTGTTTATATATTTTAATGAAGCACTATGGGAATGAAATACTTTTGCCTTGGGTATATACAAAATTTTATAACCAAGATTTATGATCTGTTTCTCCCATAGAAGATCCTCCGAGGCCAATATTTTTTCATCAAATTTGATAATCTCCCAGTATTTTTTTCTTATCGCTGCATTTGCATTGGAAAACTTGTTCTCATCCAGATCTGATTCTGGAAAATGGTTCAATATATCTCTTGCCTGAGATGGGCATGCCTCCGGCCACGGTATATCTCTTCCAAAAGTTGCAGCTACGGTTCTATCCGTAAATGGTTTTACCATAAGATTGAAATAGTCCGTATTGACGGGAACGGAATGTCCGCTGAGGTTTATTATGATTTCTCCTCCGGCTTGCTCAATTCCCAAATTCAGTGCGCGGCCGAAAGAAAACTCTTCCGGCTTAATCAAAATTATACGACAACCGTTCTCCTCGGCAATGGATACCGTATTATCGGTAGAGCCGGAATCGACGAGTATTATCTCAACAGTTCCTTCATATTTTTGCTCTTTCAATCTTTTTATGACGCTGCCGATATACCTTGATTCATTTTTTGTCCGAATAACAACAGAAAGGACGGGATTCATAATATTACCTTATTTTTTATAAGAGATCTCAGGACGCTTTTCATTTTCTTAGGTACTTTAATCGTGTTTGTATTTATGTAATTCTCTAATTGAGAAATTTTATTTTCTACCTTCTGTTTTTCTTCTCTCAATCTCTGAGTCTCCTCCCATAATCTTTGGTTTTCCTCCCATATTCTCTCTTTCCCTTCCATCAACCCATCGGTCTCCTTTTGCATTTTTAAAATTTCATTCTCTAAACAATTAATTCTATCTTCCATATACTTCAGATTTACCCAGTAACCATTGAAGATGAATTTTGCGAGTATTGACGGCGTGATTTTATTAATATTTTTGGCAAACAACTTTTTTCTAAAGAACAATAACTGTTCGTCGTTCAAAATAGACTGGGTATTTCGGCTCCAGATATTATATTCTGACGTAAATTTGTTAATGTGGTAAAAAGGATACTTTTCGGCAAGGCGAATTGTCAGGTCCCAGTCCTCACACATCTCAAATTCTTCATCAAATCCGCCAACCGATCCCAACACGTCTCTTTTGAACATCAGACACATAAAGGGAATGTAGTTATAAAAGATCAGAGTTTCTTTCGAAAAATCCATCGTTTGAGCGGGATATTTTTTTGTCTGGATAATTTTCCTGTTAACGGGGTCATATTCCGAATGTACAAAATAACTTTCCGTATACGCTATTTTGTAATCACTTTCTTTCAGAAAACAGGATAGAGTTGAGACATGGTCACTGTAAAAAATATCATCATCATCGAGAAAACAAACAAATTCTCCTCCGCAATTTTTCAACCCGAGATTGGCGGCAGCAGTTCTTCCACGAAGATCGTTATTTAAGTATTTCAAGGGAATATCCTGCATCTTCTCTGCAAAAAAAACGGGATCAAAAATTGCCGCTCCATCGTTTACCAATACCACCTCGATAGGTCTATAATCCTGAACTGCAATACTCTGCAACGCCCTTTTTAAGAGTTCAGGCCTGTCCTTTGTCCTGACAATAATTGACACTAATGGGTTATCAGTCATAAGTTATGTCCTATGAGCAAATCTTCTTTCTATATCTGCGCCCAACAAAGCCCCCTGATTGCACCATTTTATTTACAAGCGCAACGAAAAATCTCCGTTGTCAGCCTTTATATTGGGATTTAAGTAAGGGTCTCCTCTTTTTAACACGTGACCCCACTTTCTCAAGAGTAATTCCGTTTCCTTTCTTAGTCTTTCGATCTTTTCGCGGGTATCTTCATACCCGCGTGTCAGAGACTCATGATGATATAATTCAACATGTGGCTCATAAACAATCAGGTAATTTTCTTCTCTAAGTTTGAGACAAAAGTCAATATCGCCATGGGCTATAACAAATTGGGGATCAAACCCTCCAACCTGATAAAATACATCTGTTCTGACCATCATGCATGCCGCCGCAACAGCAGAAACATCCTGTATAGACAGTATTCGTCCTGCGTAGCCCAGTATATTTCTTGGATATCTGTGATTTGATCTCCAAACATTCCCTTTTTCGTCAAGAATCAGTCCAGCCGTTTGAATCGTCCCGTCGGGATACAACAATTTGGCTCCCACTGCTCCTGTTTCCTTTCTCTGGGCGAATCCAAGCATAAGTTCAAGCCATTCTTCAGTTATGACTTCCGTATCATTGTTCAGAAATAAAACATATTCCGAATTAATCTTTGATACTGCATAATTATTAATTTTCGAAAAATTGAAGGGTTCATCATATTTTAATAATCGAACATTAGGAACTTTTTCCAGTTCATGGTAGTATTCAAAGGTTTTATTTTCTATACTTTTGTTATCAACAATAACAATTTCATAATTCTTGTATATAGTCTTATTCCATATTGAATCTACACACTTTTTTAATACCTCGCCTTTATCCTTCGTAGGTATCACAATCGAAACCTTTGGACTGTCATTTAATTGAAATTTTATCCGATAGAGACCTCTGGTTATCCCCTGAGTTACCATTCCTTTCCAGCCCTTCCTGCCAACAGCATCCTGCAACGCTCTGGTAGCCGCATCATAAGCGTAAGGCTTTGCTTCGGAGTCACCTGCGGCAGAACCGGCAACAACTCTCCAGTGGTATAATATTTTGGGTATGTGTATGATTTTATCTGTAATCTCGGTAATTCTTAGAACGAGATCATAATCCTGCGAGCCGTCATAACCCTCCCTAAAACCACTTATTTCATCGATTAACGTCTTCCTAATCACGTTCAAATGACAAAGATAATTTTGTGCCAGCAAATAATCAGGAGACCAACCGGGCTTAAAAAACGGATCAAATCTTTTGCCCTCGTATGAGATTTTATCCCTGTCTGAATATATAAAATCTACATCGGGATTTTCATTCATCGTCCTGACCACCTCAAAAAAAGCAAAAGGAGCAAGCTCATCGTCGTGGTCCAGTAAAGCTATAAAATCTCCCGTGGCTATGGAAAGGGCCTCATTAGAATTTCTGGCTATTCCATAGTTTTTATGGAGATATTTCACCTTTATTCTCTCGTCTTCCTTCCTATAATTTTCAATGATATTTTTTACAAAAGACTCTGATGAAGCATCGGCTAAGCACAATTCCCAGTTGTCATAGGTCTGCCTGATAACAGATTCTATCATCTCGACTATGACTTTTTTTTCAGGATTGTAAACTGGAGTTATTATGCTTATTTTAGGCCTTACTTTGAATTCTTTTGACAATTCCACCTGGGATCCAAGAACGGTATGGTCAGGCTCGTTTTTAGAAATCCATATTTTATAATGTTTCTCATTGAAAGACTCAGGAAATTCGTGCTTATGGATAACCCTATTTATAAAGCGCTTAAATCCATTCTTTTGAATATATTTCATCGACTTAACTGACAAGTCATAAATTTTTCTTCTCTCCGTTCCGGGAAGTAACAATCTTTCTCTGAATCTTCGGAAACTCTCGAGTAGTTGCCACCCAAGAGTTTCGTGTATCAGATCGACGGTATTTTCAAGCTGGGCAATCCTGACATTCTTCTCCGAAATTATGTTCTCGAATATGATGTGCTCAAATTGGGGGTTTAGACTGGCCTTCCTTGCAGCCGCAGTCTGCTCTTCTGCAATTTCACCTTTCCCGGGAATGATGGCATTCTTCTCTGAAATGACGGTGTCTTTCTCCGCAATCACTTCTTCTTTCTTTACATATTCAAGCCATAGATTCAGGATCATTTCTGGTGTTATTTTTTCACGGTGCTTTGTAAGCACACTAATATGCATATTTTTTGTATAATCCATATTTTTCTGATTGATCTGTAACTCCTGACTCCATTGATGGTATGTCGCAGTTAATTTATTGATATGATAAAACAAAAATTTTTCTCCAATCCTGATTAAGAAATCCCAATCTTCATAAAGGTCAAATCCTTCATCCAAAAGTCCAATTGTTTCAAATATATTCTTATCGAAAAGAAGACTATCGAATGGTATATAATTGCTTATCAATAAACTGGGATATGAAAAGTCTTTACAAAATAAGCCCCGACTTTTTTCCATTGAACCTTTTCCATCTTCTGACAACTTTCTTGTTATCATTTCAGTGTTTGTATAGGCTACTTTATAATAGGGGTGGTTAGTCAGAAATAAGGCAAGGGTTGATATATGCTCAGGATATATCTCATCATCATCGTCTAGGAAGCCTATGTATTTCCCTTGTGCATTTTCAATCCCGACATTACCCGCATGTGCCCTGCCCGTGTTTTTTTCCAGTCTAATATAATTCAGGGACACATCTCGAAGAATTTCCTTAAGTCTCTCAATATCAAGGTCGCAGCCGCCATCGTTCACAAGGACAACCTCTATTGGCCTGTATGTCTGAGCGGCGATAGTCTTCAACGCCCTTTTTAAGAGTTCAGGCCTGTCCTTTGTCCTGACGATTATAGAAACTGACGGGTTTTTTATCTCCATTCGATCCGACCTATTTTAATCGTAACTTAATTGTTTGGGGGTCATTCTCTTGAATCGGCTGATAATGAGAATTATTTTTTGCCGCATCTTTTGATGTTCGCATGGGTCAGTTAGATATTCAAAAATAAACTGCAATTTATTATAATAACAGTATCAAAGAAACCTTTCAAGGAATTTGATACCCATGCCGAACAATAGAGGAGGAGATATTGGAACTTTGCAGACTTACGATTTCGGAGATCAGAG
>MHEF01000145.1:3768-8402 GCA_001805125.1 Nitrospirae bacterium RBG_13_39_12 | reverse complement strand
AGAACGCCTCACGCGAATTATTGATGAAGCACGTTCCACTCCTCACATAATCATATTCATTGATGAGATACATAACTTAGTTGGCGCTGGTCGTGCAGAAGGGAGCATGGATGCAGCCAATATAATGAAACCTGTGCTTGCACGAGGAGAATTGCGATGCATTGGGGCTACTACCATATCAGAATACAGAAGATATATTGAATCCGACCCTGCGCTTGAAAGGCGGTTTGAGAAGGTAATCGTAAATGAGCCGACGAGGGATGAAACAATAGAAATCCTTAAAGGTATCAGACCAAAGTGGGAGAAACATTACAACAGGCGAATTACTGACAGGGCATTGGAAGCGGCGGTTGACCTATCTTTAAGATTTGATGTTGACCATTATTTACCTGACAAGGCTGTAGAACTTGTGGACAAAGCCGGAGCGAGAATGCAAATCCCTGTCCTTAGTATGGGTTTAAAGAAGATAGGTAAAGAAATAAAACCAGAGGTAAAAACTGATAAGACTTTCAATTATGATGAGGTGACGGAGTTTACCATTGCACAGGTTCTTTCAGATAAGATAGGTGTACCAATGGAAATTATCTCAGGCCATCTTGAAGGAACTGCGGGTTCTCGCCTTCTTGAATTGAATTCATTCCTAAAGAAAAAGATAATAGGTCAGGTTGAAGCTATAGATAGGGTAAGTCAGCGGCTTCTTATGGCACATACCGGCATTGGTAAAAAGAAAAGCCCATTAGCAGTCTTTTTGTTCTTAGGGCTTACGGGAGTGGGAAAGACTGAACTGGCAAAGTCCCTCGCAGAGTTTCTATTCGGGAATGAGTCAAACCTGATACGCCTTGATATGTCCGAATATATGGAAGAACACAGCGTTGCAAAACTTATAGGGTCGCCACCGGGGTATGTTGGCCATGAAGAAGAAGGACAGTTGACAGGCAAGCTCAGGACAAAGCCTTATTCTGTTGTTTTACTGGATGAGGTTGAGAAGGCTCATCCGAGGGTGTTTGACCTGTTTCTCCAGATATTTGATGAGGGTCGTATTACTGATTCAAAGGGCAGGACAGTGGATGCAAAAAACTCGATATTTATTATGACTTCAAATATCCAGCCAGAAACCATAAAAAAACTCGGCTTCCTAGCTCTCGAAGAAAAGGAAACAACGGACGTATTGCCAAAAAGGATAAAACACTTCTTCCGCCCCGAGTTTATAAACCGTATTGATGAGCAGATAGTTTTTCAGCCACTTAACGAAGATAATGTAATGGAAATTTTAAAAGCAATATTAAACGGGATTTTTGAGGATATTAAGGAACGATACAATGTTACTTTATTGGTTACTGAAGAAACCAATAAATATATCGCTCATAAAGGCTATAGCCCCGAATATGGCGTTAGAGAGCTTCGCCGTACAGTTGAGAGACTTATACAAATTCCACTAAGCAATATGATTTTAAGCGGAGAGTTGAAGGAACACAATTCATGGCAGGTTGTTTGCAGTGACGAGGGAATTTCGTTTATACCTCAAATATTATAGGCATAATCATCGGCCTTCTATCCATTGTATCCCTGAGGTATTTCTTCAAGACACTTCTGAGCTTTGCCTTAAGCAGTGAGGAATCCGATATGAGATCTTTATCAAGTCCTTTTATTGTATTTGACAGGAGTTCCTTTACACTATTAATCACTTCCTGGGATGCGTCTTCGAATACAAACCCTCTCGATATTATTTCAGGACCAGATATAATATTTCCTGTTAGTTTTTCTATACCTAAAATTATCAGGACAATACCATCGTGCGCGAGTCTTAAGCGATCACGCAGCACCATCTCTTCAACGTCCCCTATACCTTTACCATCTATAAATATGCGGCCTGAATTTACCCTGCCATTTTTCCCTGCCCCTTTATCGGATATTTCAAGGATATCTCCGTCTCTAAGTATAAATATGTTCTCTTTAGGTATATCGAGTTTCTTCGCAAGCAATGAATGATAGACAAGATGTCTGTACTCACCGTGGACCGGCATGAAGTATTTTGGCCTGACGAGGTTTAACATAAGCTTGAGCTCCTCTTTTGAAGCATGCCCGGATACATGCACTTCTGATACCTTCTCATAAATAACATCGGCACCCTGCCTGAAGAGGTGGTTTATAATCCTTCCTATTGAACGTTCATTGCCCGGGATCATTTTTGCAGAGAGTATAACAGTATCTCCTTCCTTGATCTTGATATGCTTATGTTCATCTGTCGCAATTCTTGAAAGCACACTCATAGGTTCACCCTGACTGCCCGTAGTTATGATTACAACTTCATGATCCTGTAGTTTTTTCAGATCTTCCAGCCTGAGCCATGTATCTTTGGGTATCCTTAAATAGCCGAGATCGAGTGCAATCTGAGCATTTGATACAATGCTCTTTCCGCAGAGGATGATCTTTCTTTCATGTTTTACAGCGACATCAATCGCCTGTTGAATTCTATGGATATTTGACGCAAATGTTGCAATTATAATTCTTTCACGCGTATTTGAGAATATATCTTCAAACGCACGTCTTACCTCTTTTTCAGAGTAAGTAAACCCGCCTTTTTCAGCATTCGTACTATCCGATAAAAGAAGAAGTGTGCCTCTTTCTCCATATTCTGAAAACCTCCGAAAATCCATTAGCTGGCCGTCAACCGGGGTTGGGTCAAGCTTGAAATCACCTGTATGAACAACCAACCCTACAGGTGTTGTTATACCAAGGCCAACTCCGTCAACTATACTGTGAGTCACCCTTACAAATTCAATTGAAAAAATGCCTGCTTTTATAATTTCCCTTGGCTTTACTGCAACAAGTTCGGCATGCTCGAGGTTATGTTCACGGAGTTTTTCTTTTACAAGTCCGAGTGTCAGGGGAGTTCCGTAAACAGGTACGTTTATTTCTTTCAGCAGAAAAGGCAGGGCACCTGTATGGTCTTCATGGCCGTGGGTAAGGACTATACCTCTTATCTTTTCCCTGTTATCGATCAAATAAGAAAAATCAGGGATGACAAAATCTACACCGAGCATGTCTTCCTCAGGGAACATTAGGCCGGCATCAATAACAACAATATCATTACCGTATTCAAGGGCTAACATGTTGAGGCCTATTTCCTCAACTCCGCCGAGAGGTATTACAGATAGCGTGCTTTCCATTAATTGTTAATTATATCAGATTCAGCTCTCATGATTCACTTTAATATAGATTTTTAAAGTGTATTTTGTTATCTTGATATCAATCTTCATGCGCTAGATTTAAAGTTGCGCTTTTGTAAAGAATTATTTGGGCTAATGCCTGAAAAGAAATAATATAGCAATGAGTGACAGGACAAAAAGAATCCTTATAGCAGATGACAGTGAGACCTTTCTTATGTATACCACTATTCTCTTGCATAGAATGGGCTTTGAAAAAATTACCTCAGCCAAGAATGGGGTAGAGGCAATGAAACTATTGAGAATACTGATGCCGGATATTTTATTGCTAGATATCAAGATGCCGCAGATGGATGGGATTACAGTCTTGAGGAATTTAAAAAGTGATGAACATACTTCGAATATACCGGTAATTATGGTTACCGTTGTTTCGGACAGGAAGTCAATCGAGGAATGTAAAAGACTGGGTTGCTCTGGCTATCTGACAAAACCTTTAAAAATAACTGAATTAAACAACACTTTGAATAATTGCATTTCCTATGAAGGGGGCAGGAAACGAAAGTTTTTAAGGACTTCATTCGAACAAAATGTAGCCGTAACCCATAATGGTATAACAGAGGAGCATCCTGCGGTATGTCTTTCTGAAGGGGGTATGTATGTCAGGAAAAGAAACCCTTTTAAAGTAGGAACAGAGATTGAAATTGCCTTGCCTCTAAAGGGCGAAAAACCAGTTAACCTAAGGGGTACCGTTATCTACGTAAAAGGTATAAGCGGAGACGTAACAAACTTACTGCCTGGTATGGCAATAGAATTCAAAGATTTAACCAATAATGATCTTTCGTTGTTAAAGATATATATAACAGAACTTCTAACCGAGGATATTATTGAAAGGCAGGACGAGCCAATTATTACAAAATAGCACTGAAAAATACCAGTTTAATGATTATTTTTTTCTATTTCCCCTCTTGAGCATTTTCCTTGTTTTTCTCCCACCACGTCATCCACTTATCATGGTCCTGTCCAAAATCCTTTCCGGTTATATTTTGCAGTGCTTTAGCCGCAAGCTCATGAACCGTTTCTCCCTCGTCTTTGAGTACAGATATAAGGGGTTCTATCGCCTTCAGGTCCTTTCTCTCCCCCAATGCTTCTGCCACTTTTTCACGCACATGTAAATCTTCATGCTTCAAGGCTTTAATAAGCGCTTCCAAAGCACGGGGATCTTTAACCTTCCTTAACGTCCATACCGCACTCATTCGGAGATCCCGATATTCACTGTTCAGATTTTGAATTACCGTATCTACCTGATCGCTTTCAGAATGGATAGCAGATAACAAAAAAAAATTAAAAAACAAAACAACAGGAACTATCCATAATACTCCAATAAATCGGTGTCTCATTAATATATATCCTTTACAATTATAACACCCTCTTTGTATTGACCACAAGAAATAAGAAAAAATATTACAA
>MHEF01000145.1:0-3703 GCA_001805125.1 Nitrospirae bacterium RBG_13_39_12 | reverse complement strand
GCTTTAAAATTTAACTGCATTTTTCAGGTTAATGATCTGGACAGTCCTGAACTCGTTTAGAAAAAACAAATATGTGAAGTATGATTATGGCAATTTTATCGTATTATATATTAAGGTGATTTTTGCTCTGTATTTTTTTTAAAATTATACAAATACAAAGGAGATTTTATTATGGAAGATTTAAAACATTCAGAAACATGGAGGGTCTTCAGAATTCAGTCAGAACTCGTTGAGGGCTTTGAAACCCTTAACAATATCGAACCCGCTGTCAGCATCTTCGGCAGTTCACGGATGAAACCAGGCTCCTTATATTATGACAAGGCTGTTGAGCTTGGCAGAAAACTTTCTGATGCAGGATTTAATATTATTACCGGCGGTGGACCAGGTATTATGGAAGGCGCTAATAAAGGAGCTTATGAGGGTAAGTCGAAATCCATCGGCCTAAATATCGAGATCCCTGAGGAACAGATTCCCAACAAATATCAGGACATAAATTTATGCTTCAAATATTTCTTTATAAGAAAACTTATGTTTGTCAAATATGCTATGGCATTTATCATATTTCCTGGCGGATTTGGAACCATGGATGAACTGTTTGAGGCGCTCACGTTATCACAAACAAAAAGGATCGGGGTCTTTCCTATAATACTTTTCGGTGAAGATTACTGGAAAGGACTTATAGAGTGGTTAAAGTCAACACTCATACCGAATAATACTTTATCACCCGGGGATTTGGGGTTGATCTCACTTGTTGACGAGGTAAACGAGGTATGTCAAATTCTTGACAAATATAAAAAAGCTTTTAAAACTCAATTGCCCTGATTGCGGAAAAAAATAAAAATATCATTAATTCCTAACTCGTTATGCAAGGGTACTTTACATCCTGGGGTGCTCTCTTCTGTAATCTGCCGGGGTTTCGCTCAGGCCTTTTTCTGCCCATATTACAATTTTTCTATCCATCGCTTCCTTCTGAGCATTTCTTAATTCATCAACATGTTTCACATTGGGCGGGAACGTATAAAGCATCGCATACCCGTTCTTAAGCATTAAAAGATTAATCAGTTCTCCATCAGTTGTCCATAAATATGCGAGAATGCGGCCATATTTATCCCTTTTATCAACATCATATTCAAGCTTTACATTCCATCCTGAGGAACTCAATATAGTCTCCATGTATTTTTTTGCCTTCATTCCCCATGGTCTCTGGCTTATTTCAGGCGCATCAATCCCTATCAGCCTAACTTTTTTTCTCCTGTTATCCAAAATTATGCTCACTGTATCGCCGTCATGCACTGTTGAAACAGTTTTAAATGTGTTTTCGCCGTGCTTTAATGGAGCAGAATATTTTTCATGTACCAAATAAAAAACAGCAACCAATATAAAGAACAATACGGAGATATTTTTTGCTGTTTTCATCCTCATAATATTATTATTATAAAGCTTTTCTCCTTTGTTTTTTAATGCCTTTTACCTGTAATTTCTGTTTAAAATGTCGTCTGTAAACTTTATAACATCCTATCCTGACTTTCAGCAGAATTCCTTGATTGATTCTGTCAAATACAGTCCTTCTTAGGCGGATTAAAACCGTCAATACACTGTATAACCCTGCTGTGAACTGGTTTGTGAATTACACTTAATAACTGTATAATTACTTTCATGGGGACAACACCGAGCCCGAGTTACAGCATAACACTCAGACTTGAAATAGTAAACCATGTCGGCATGTTTGGAAAGATAGCCACAGCTATTGGTGAAACCGGTGGAGACATCGGTGCTGTAGATATTGTAAAAGTCGGGAAAGGCATAATTGTCAGAGATTTCACTATTAATGCACGGGACGAGGCGCATGAAAAAGCTATTATTAAAGCTGTTAAGAAGATTAAAGGTGTCAGGGTAATCCATGCATCAGACAGGACATTCTTGTTGCATCATGGAGGTAAGATTGAAATACATAACAGAGTCCCCATAAAAACCCACAGCGATCTTTCACGGGTTTACACACCGGGAGTTGCCCGAATATGCATGTCAATACATAATGACAAAGAGAAGGCTTACAGGCTCACAATAAAGAGGAATTCTGTAGCTATTGTTACGGATGGAAGTGCAGTCCTTGGACTTGGGAAAATCAGGCCTGAAGCAGCTATGCCTGTCATGGAAGGAAAAGCGATGCTCTTTAAGGAATTCGCAAATATTGATGCTTTTCCCATATGCCTTGCAACAGGTAACACTGATGAAATAGTGAAAACAATAAAAAATATTTCGCCCGGCTTCGGTGGTATAAACCTCGAAGACATTTCTTCCCCGAGGTGTTTCGAGATTGAAGAAAGGCTCAAACAGGAACTTGATATTCCCGTATTCCACGACGACCAGCATGGCACAGCAGTTGTCGTTTTGGCCGCCCTTTTCAACGCAGCTAAAATCGTGGGGAAGCAACTCCAAAAACTGAACATAGTTATTTCAGGAGCAGGTGCCGCAGGAACAGCATGCTGCAAGATTCTTAAAGAAGTAGGCATAACCGGTATAATTGTCTGCGACAGGGAAGGAGCTATTTACAAGGGCAGGAAAAAGCATATGGATCCTGTCAAAAAATGGATTTCAGAAAACACAAACCATTCAAATATCAAGGGAAGTCTT
Source organism: Nitrospirae bacterium RBG_13_39_12 (assembly GCA_001805125.1). GTDB lineage: Bacteria > Nitrospirota > Thermodesulfovibrionia > Thermodesulfovibrionales > SM23-35 > RBG-13-39-12. The sequence continues at coordinate 1,069 of MHEF01000145.1, read as the reverse complement.
TCAGACACTATGAATGGCGCGGATGTTTTCCTTGGAGTCTCAGCGCCAGCCCTTATAACAGTTGATGATATTAAAAAAATGTCTCCAGACCCTATTTTGTTTACCCTTGCCAACCCTGATCCGGAAATTGCCCCTGAGGATGCATACCCTTACGTCAGGATTCTTGCAACAGGCAGGTCAGATTATCCAAACCAGATCAATAATATGCTCTGTTTCCCTGGCCTGTTCAGGGGACTTTTAGATTCAAGGGCTAAAACCGTTAATGAAGAAATTAAACTATCTGCTGCCAGGGCAATAGCTTCAATGGTTTATGAGAAAGAACTGAGTGAGGATTATATAGTACCTAGCATATTCGATAGAAAAGTTGTCACAGCAGTTGCATCCGCTGTTTCAGAGGCGGCTTTTAAAACCGGCGTTGCAAAGAGACAACGATGGCATTAAAAATAATATGCAAATTGAAATTTGTACGCCGGTTTTGAATAGAATGGCCATGAAGGTTTTAACTGCAATTTTCTTTCAAATTTGGTAAGTTAGAAGAAATTCTGTTATGGAGGTGAACTATGAAAATAGATGAGATAATGACAAAAAAATTAGAAACCATAGAAGCAGATGCTCCTGTCTATGACGCTATTGAACTGATGATTGATAAAAGGATCAGGTCTTTATTGGTAAAACCCAGCGATGAAAAAGACGTGAGCGGTGTTATCACAGTGAGGGATATTGTGTATAAAGCACTCGGAAAAAATCTTGATTTGAACAAGACAAAAGTTGGAGAAATTACATCAAAACCGCTGGTCTGCATTGATAAGGGTATGGACGTAGAATATGCTGTCAATTTGATGACCAAGTTCAATATTACCAGGGTCTTTATATGCGATGGAAAAGAAATTATCGGGATTGTCTCATTGCTGGACGTTATGTCTGCTGAATTGATAAAAAGGGCAAGAGAGGGTCACGGTGCTTAAAAATATTTTTGGCGGCAACAGAGAGCAAAAGGTTATTGACAGCATAAAGAAACATATGCAAATCCTCTATTCCGCATCAGAATGCTTTAAAAAGGGCTTGCAGG
>MHEF01000144.1:5397-5539 GCA_001805125.1 Nitrospirae bacterium RBG_13_39_12 | reverse complement strand
ATCATTTTCTTAATCTCTTCCTCGTTAAGCCCGCTCGATGCAGTTATCCTGATAGACTGCTCCTTCCCGGTTCCAAGGTCTTTCGCAGAGACATGCAGTATCCCGTTTGCATCAATATCGAATGTCACCTCGACTTGGGGGA
>MHEF01000144.1:4721-5350 GCA_001805125.1 Nitrospirae bacterium RBG_13_39_12 | reverse complement strand
AGCTTGTTGTCAGCAGCCATTTCTCGTTCCCCCTGGCAAACCTTAATCGAAACAGCCGGCTGATTATCGGTTGCAGTCGAGAATATCTGACTCTTCTTTGTCGGAATCGTTGTATTTCTCTCTATGATCTTTGTGAAGATTCCCCCGAGTGTCTCGATACCAAGGGACAGCGGAGTGACATCGAGCAGCAACACTTCCTTGACATCTCCCTTGAGAACAGCAGCCTGGATGGCAGCTCCAACAGCCACAACTTCGTCGGGATTCACTGTCTTGTTCGGCTCTTTTCCGAAAAAACTCTGAACGATCTGCTGCACCTTGGGCGTCCTTGTCTGGCCGCCAACGAGAAGTATCTCATCGATATTTGCTGACGAGAGATTTGCATCAGCAAGAGCATTTTTACAGGGGCCGGTAGTTCCTTCAATGAGGTCACCAACAAGTTGCTCGAGCTTTGACCTCGACAGTTTCATGAGCAGATGCTTGGGGCCTGTGGCATCAGCCGTCACGAAAGGAAGATTGATTTCGGTCTCTGTTGCGGTCGAAAGTTCAATCTTTGCCTTCTCTGAAGCCTCCTTTAACCTCTGCAATGCCATCCGGTCATTCTTCAGGTCAATGCCCTGGTCTTTTTTAAA
>MHEF01000144.1:4244-4710 GCA_001805125.1 Nitrospirae bacterium RBG_13_39_12 | reverse complement strand
GCCAATCCATGATCCTCAGGTCAAAGTCATCACCGCCCAGATACGTGTTCCCGTTCGTTGATTTTACCTCGATGACACCTTCTCCAATTTCGAGGATGGATATATCAAAAGTTCCGCCCCCGAGGTCATAAACACCGATCTTCTCCTCTTTCTTCTTGTCCATGCCGTACGCGAGTGCAGCAGCTGTCGGCTCATTAATGATCCTGAGGACATTCAGTCCGGCAATTCTTCCTGCGTCCTTTGTGGCCTGTCTCTGACTGTCGTCGAAATATGCAGGGACCGTAATGACCGCTTCTGTCACCGGTTCTCCAAGATAATCCTCGGCAGCCTGCTTGAGTTTCTGCAGAATCATTGCGGAAATCTCGGGGGGTGAATAGCGCTTTCCTCTGCTCTCAACATGGGCATCTCCATTTGAAGCCTCAACAATCTTATAGGGGAGTCTTTTCCGCGCATGGTCAACCTCAGG
>MHEF01000144.1:0-3841 GCA_001805125.1 Nitrospirae bacterium RBG_13_39_12 | reverse complement strand
TCCTTTTCGGGGCTGGTATTATCTTCGTTGATGTCCTGATCCTCCATGAGAATACCCTACTTTCCTGCAAGCATCCTTGAGATGAACTTAGCAGTATTGTCAACGATATACATTGCCCTTGCATAATTCATACGCGTTGGGCCAATTATTCCGACCACGCCGATCGGCCTGTCGCCTTCCTTGCATGATGAGGCGACAATACTTAATTCTCTCATCTCATCCGTAGTATTTTCCGAGCCGATGATGATCTGCACGCCTTCAGATGCCGTGAGCTTGTCAAGCAGTTTGATAATCGTATGTTTGTCTTCAATCGCTCTCGACAACTCCCGAATCTTCCTGAGATCGGCAAAATCAGGTAATCCGATAACCTCAGAGAGGCCAGCCACGAACAGTTCACTTCGCGGAAATGAGGTTATTGCCTCCCTGCATATTTTCATTGCCTTGGAAATGAGGGTATCGCACCTCATTTTATCTCTCGACATCTCCTGAATAACCTTAAGCCGGATCTCATCAAAGGTCTGTCCAGAAAATTCAGCGTTCAAATACGCCTCAATCCTGTTGAGATCCTTTTGTGTGATATCAGCTTCGAGAGAAATGACCTTGTTCTTAATCAATCCCTCATCCGTAAAGAGTACCGCAGCGACTTTGTCGGCTCTGTATTTCAAAAGATTAACCCGTATTAAGGTTGTCAAGTCAGGCAGGGGAGACAGGGCAATTCCAAGGTAATGGGAAAGAATTGACAAATTCTTTGTCGTCTCGCTCAGCAGCAGATCGATATCATTTTTTAACGACTCAAGCTTGCGGTACAGCCCGTGGAGTATCTCCATGTTGGCGTGACGCCCGGTTTCGGTCAAGAGGGAATCTACATAAAACCTGTACCCCATGACAGTCGGTACCCTCCCCGCCGAGGTATGGGGTTGCGTGAGAAATCCCATCTCTTCGAGATCTGCCATGATATTCCTGATCGTAGCCGGAGAAAGGCCAAAAGAATACCTTTTTGTCACAACCCTCGATCCGACAGGATCCGGGGAGTTGATATAACTTTGCACGACCGCATAGAGGACTCTTTTGCTTCTTTCGCTGAGCATTTGCCTGTTTAGCACTCTCAATGGTTAAGTGCTAATAATTTACCAATTCACGAAAGGGTGTGTCAAGTAATGATGGAATGGGCAACTGCATGCGTACGCATAAGTATCTGTTTCTATGAAATTCTGTAAACAGGAATGAATTGGTCGGGGGAAGGAGAATGGGAACTGAGTGCTTATCCGGGAACCCTGCCTCTTTTGACTTCTTCTTCCCTGAAGAACTTCCTATAAAGGATATCCCACTCAGAACTTCCTTCGACAACCTTTTTGGAAAATGATTGGATTTTTTTCCTTACGGCGGAATCCATTTCTTCGCCTATTTTCAGTTCCGATATGATGTTTCTCTTGATCTCCGCCCGTATCTTCCCTTCTTCCTCGGTGGCGGAAACAAGATTGCGTTCCATGAGTCCCTTCAGCAGAACATGGCTGAGGTGGGAAATTTTATCCTCGGAAAGCATCATAGGACGAGGTTTCTTTCCCTTACCAGTTTCTGTTTCGTGAGGTCGAAGAGCTTCCTGTAGTCAAGCCGGCCCTTCTCTATTTCAGCAGTATGGGTCTTCAATATTTCCCTCACTTCGTCATTCAGTCTGTCCTCAAGGGTGAGCTCATTTAGCAAGATTTCCTCTGTCTCTGCAAGGAGCTTTTGTCTTGGAATAGTTGTTTTGGCGAGGTTTTTTGACAGGATGTTGTCTATAATTCTTTTAGCAAGGAGAGGAACCCAGGTCTTTGGGAACCTCATCCTACTTTTCTGCAAAGGCGAGCAGAGCGATGCTCCTTGCCCGCTTGATCGATTCTGATAGCTCCCGCTGATGCTTTGCGCAGGTGCCGGTCATCCGCCTGGGAAGAATCTTCCCTCTTTCGGTCAGATAACTTCTGAGGATCTTGATATTCTTGTAGTCGATGTACTCAATTTTTTCTGAACAGAACCTGCAAAACTTTCTTCTCTGAAATCTCTTCGGTTGCAACGTAGCTCCTTTCATCCTGTAACGTTATCTGATCTGCAGATTAAAATGGCTCCAAATCAGTTGTTTCTTCGGGTGGAATAATATCCCCTTCTCCGCCGAACGAGGGGTCCGGTGCGCTTCCTTTTCGTGAGAGAAATCTGACAGACTGGGCAACGACTTCAAATTTGCTCTTTTGCTGCCCATTCGTTTCCCATCGTCTTTCCTGGAGTCTCCCCTCTACAAGAACCGAACTCCCTTTATTGAGATATTTGCTGCATGATTCCGCCTGTCTCCCGAAAATAACATTGTCAATAAACATAGTCTCCTGCTTCATCTCATCAGACTGCTTATATTTGTAGTTGACCGCGAGTCTGAAGGAAGCCACGGGAGTCCCCTGCGGCGTATATCTCAATTCAGGATCCTTGGTCAGGTTCCCGATCAGTATGATCTTGTTGTACATTACCCCTGAATTTTCTGCTCTGCCGGCGTCTCAGTCGCGGGCTCAGCCTTTTCGAGGTTTTGCACCTGTTTGCGTCCAAGCCTGAAAATTATGTATTTCACGACCGTATCAAAGACTTTGAAAAGTTCTTCCAGTTTCCTGATTGTTGAGGCAGGTGCCTTGTAGAAAAGGAGCACATACAGCCCCTTTTTCTGTTTCTTGATCTCATATGAAAGTTTTCTCCTCCCCCAAACATCCACTTTCAATACTTCCCCACCCTGGCCTGTTATGAGGTCCTTTATCCTCGTAACCGCGGTATCTGCTTCTTCGTCAGATATCGCCGCGTTCAGAATAATCATGCTCTCATAGATATTCATCCACACTATCTCCTTGTTTGATATTTCTCGCGTCTTTTATGAATCTGCATTTTATACCATAAAAAACAGCATAAAAGCAACCCGTTCTCCATGAGCACGGGGGTGATATCTTTATCTTGCATGCTCATTTATAATATCCCCCGGGATGCCTCTTCTCTCATCGATAGACGTTGGGTCAAATACATTACGGCTTCTGATCGCCAAATTCGTCGGCAACCGGATCATTGATGTCTATTCCGACAGAAAAATAACCCGTCTTGGCAGCATGGTTGATCGAACCCGAATCCTTCGGCCTGAAAATATGGCATTATCTCTGCAAGCACTCCATGAATTTTCATCGGTTATGAATCGATACGGAGTCAGGCATGTCAAGACAGTTGCGACCAGTGCTTTGCGCGAAGCAGTAAACGCAGACACGTTTATAAAGAGGGTATGGGAAGAAACCGGCATACGGATAGAGGTGATTTCCGGAGAGAAAGAGGCTCAGTTGATTCTCAAAGGTATTCTTCATGCCTTTTCACCGGCGGGAGTGAGAGCAGTGCATCCGCTCCTGCCCACCTTGCCAAGGGAAGGTGCAAAGGAGGCACCCCCGCACACTCTTTTTATCATGGACATCGGGGGGGGAAGCACGGAATGGATTGTCTATCAGGGAGAAGACCGTTACGTTATGGGCAGTCTCCCGGCAGGAGTAATAAAACTTGCCCGGAAATGCATAAGAACTGATCCGGTCTCAGAAACCGATATCAAACAATTAACCCACGAAATACATCGCATGTTGGAACCCCTCGAGACGGAACTCAGGCACCTGATAACCAGGTCCAGCCTGTTTATCGGGACCGCAGGTACGTTCACGACCATTGCGTCTGTTGACCTCGGGCTTGCTTCTTACTCGCGTGAAAAAATCCACCTCCATCGCATCCCTTTCCCCAGGCTGATGAAGATGCAGAAAGAATTCTTGCGGCGCTCTTTAGAAGAAAGAAGAAAAATTCAGGGGCT
>MHEF01000143.1:35381-40429 GCA_001805125.1 Nitrospirae bacterium RBG_13_39_12 | reverse complement strand
CCGAAAAAAGACGTGCTTCGCTTCTTCAATTGCATTGACCACATCGAAATAGCGGTCGTCATAATGTTCGTTCACAAGATAAGGAGGAATCTGCATGGTCAGATCAAATCAGGAACACATCCCGTATTTCGGGATACGTTGTCCCAGGCATCTCTGATGGGTGTAGTTTTGTAAGCGGAGCAGACCAGTATTGATCTTTTGTAAGTCATGAGCCATTGTAACATGAGAAAGATAAAAATTTTTCGACAAACCCCTGCAGAGTCAGGTCTTTATTCTTGCAGGCGCCTTTCTGAAATTTTGCTGTTGTAATAATTTCCAGTTATACTCCGCAGAATCATTGGCACGATAGAGGCGATTGCTCCTGTTATAAAGAAGTAGTCCGGCAAGGCTTTTGTTAGAACCTTACTTCAGATAATCATTAATCTTTTTTAGCTCAAACGTCTCTGAATCGAGGACATTGTTGACGAACCTGAAGATAAGACTTCTCTGCTTTGTTGTAAGTTCAGGATAGAATACAGGGTTTGCAACGACCGCGCCCCTGAAAGCAAAAAAAGGAGCAACTACATCGTTTAATTCTGTATCTCCCGTCAGTTTGATATATTCTTCAAAAAACATATTCAGTCCTTCGATATATGGCCCCCTGACATCTCCGTGAAGCTTTATAGAAAAAAATATGTAATTTATGGTTAGCGCTGTTATATCATCTGCCGGCTCTCCCCAGGGGCCTCTGCTCCTGTCGAGCAGTATGAAATCAACCCCCCCATTCCCCTCCTTTGTAAGGGGGGGTGAAGGGGTGGTGAACCAGATGTTACCCGGGTGGAAATCTCCGTGAATCTGTGACAGTCTTCTGTAATGAGGTTTCAACTTTGTGACCCAGTCCACTGATTTCTTGATAATATCCGCCATCTCATCATACGTCAAGGTGCCGTCCGGATAGGTATCAAATACTCCCATCAAACATTCTCCGTGACCTACGGTATCTCTCAATTTTCTCCAGTAGAGTATTTTTGAATCTTTCTTTAAAGAATGTATCTCTGCAAGATATGAGGTCATTGCCTTTATCTTTTTGATGTCTGAACTTTCAAGCCTGTCTTTTTGGGAGAATTCAGAAAGGTCATGAAAATAATGTCTGCCCGATCCTCTCTCCATCAACAGGTAATATTCTTTTCCGCCGCTTATGGATTTTATTGAACCATTTCCCATCTCAGAAAGCACATCAACAGCCTTAACATGCCTCGGAAGGTTTTTGTACTCGTCAAGATCAAGGAGGAATACACCTGCCCTGTCCGAAGGATAGTCATGACCGAGATTTTCAGAAAGCAGGGTCTTTACAACATATGATTTGACAGCATCCCTGGTTTTCATTTCCACAAGAAAGCCTGAGCCCTGAACACCCGAGCCGAGCTTTCTTATATCTACCTGAAATACATCAGTGAATTTTTTAAGGATGTATGCTTTTAATGCTTCTTCATTAATCATTGCAGCCTCTGGTTATCATGAGCAATCAGGGATTTGGTCTGCATTGTTTATGATAAATAAAAGACATTATATTAGAGTGTATCTCAGTTCATCTGCAGATTGAAGCATTGACATGGTTGAAACAGCAGGTCTATAGGATCCGGGAATAAAGGGAAGTATTACACCCTGTCCATGTATCTTTTTATAGCTCTCCAAAATTATCTTTGTATCTTTCAGCAAAATTATCGTATGTATAACAGTGCTCCTGGGTACCGTATTTCTCTATTGCATACGCTGCCACAACTGTTCCTATTTTTGCAGAAGTTACGATGTCCCTGCCTGTTATGATTCCTTTCAGCAGCCCAGCCCTGTAAGCATCACCTGCGCCTGTAGGGTCTATAACATCATGAACTTTTGCAGCAGGGATATTAATGTTGAATTCAGAAGTGATTATATGAGAACCTTTGTCTCCAAGAGTTGTTATAATAGTCTTTGTTAAGCCTAATAGTCCTTTTTCATCAAGCCCGGTCATCTTCATAATCATCTCGAGCTCATAATCATTGGAAATTAATAACATTGAACCATCGAGCCACTCTCTAAGAGTCTTGCCTTCCCATTGTGTCAGAGACTGTCCCGGATCACATATGTAATTTATTCCTTTATCTTTATATGTCTTTGCATATTCGATCATATCCTGAAGGTTCCCCGGCGAAATCATACTGATGGAGTTATTGGAATCTGAATTTTTGAATTTATATCCGGAAGGGTATTTCATCGCACCGGGATTGAATCCGGTTATCTGATTATCGGCCTTGTCGGTTATTATATATGCACCTGCGGTAAACTCTTCATTAATTATCTTTATCCCCTCTAATGTAATATTGTTCTTCTCCAGCCAGTCGAAATAACTTTTATGGTCTTTACCTATGGTTGCGAGTATAACCGGCTTTTCATTTAGCAGTCTCAGCGAATAAGCTATGTTCCCTGCAGTGCCTCCGAATTTTTCGACCATCCCGTTAACAGTAAAACATACATTCAGGATATGTATTTTGTCCGGTAAAATGTGGTCTGATAGCTTTCCCGGAAAGTCCATAATCCTGTCATAAGCCATTGAGCCTGAAATATAGATATTCAAAAAGTTTCCTTTATCTCTGTGGTGCCTGCAATCCTTTGATTTCGTCAACTACGGCAGAACCGCGCTTCAGGACGGCTTGCTTTTTACTCTGCACATCTGACAGGTCTTTATTAAGTTGTGCCAGCTCGCTGTCCAATGTTCTTCTCTGTGAAGCAGGAAGTCTAACCCGGGTACCCTGTTTTTCATTAATTGTTTCTACTAATTTGGATTCCTGTTCTTCCAGTGTTTTTAAGTCTGATTTTAAGGACTCATATTCTGATGTTAACGCACTAACTTTTTCGTTGTTGTCATTTGCCGGTAATTTATCAGTTGTTGGCGTATCCTCTTTTTTCTCTTCTGTTTCCGTTAATTCTTTTGGCTGGGTGATATCTCTGGAAGATTCGGTACCTTCAATCTTTAGAATATCTTCTTCGGAGATATCGAATGAACCGCCGCTGAAATAAACGGTTATCCCTCCTGGATTTTTTGTGTAAGAATCAACTCCTGATATTACAGAGCCATTTTTCAGGTAAATTTTATAGGCTGCCTCAGAAGAAACAGGTAATAAAAGTATTAAAATAAACAAAATAATCTGTATCATTATACCCTCCTGATTCCACTTGAAAGATTTTCAGCAACTCTCCTGTTAAAACCCCTAAGCCCTGCTATTTCTTCAATAGTAGCATTTCTTATATTTTTTATACTACCAAAAACCCTTAAAAGTTCCAGCCTCCGCTTTTTGCCTATGCCGGGGATATTTTCAAGGGGTGAAAGCAGAAAGTTTTTCTCCCTAAGCTTTTTATGATAGCCAATGGCAAATCTGTGTGCTTCATCCCTTATTTTCTTGAGCAAAAGTGATGAAGGTTTTCCATCTTCAAGGTATACAGGGTCTTTAAGTGACTTAATATAAGCCCTGTCAGGGTCTTTTGCAACAGCGATAAGCATTGGCGGATTCTTTAATACTGAGGGATTCCTGTCAATAACTTTTTTTGCTGTTTCGAGTTGTCCTTTGCCGCCGTCAATGATAATAAGGTCAGGCAGTCTGCCTTCGAGGTTCCCTATGATTCTCCCGATTATTTCTTCCATCATAGAGTAATCATTTATCCCTTTAACGGTTTTTATCTTCAGCTTCCTGTATTTATCTTTTTGAAATTCACCATCTGACCACCAGACAAATGAACCAACAGATTCATTGCCTGAGATAGTCGAGACGTCAAATGCGGCAATATCTGATGGGGTCTTCTTGAGCTTCAAATTTTCCTTCAATTCAATCAAAAGCTCATCAAGTAATGGTTCATCCGCATCTCTGTAAACAAGGTATGCGTTCTCTATTGCCATATCTAAAAGCTCCTTTTTCTTTCCTTTTTGGGGAGCCATTATTTTCACAGTGGTACCTTTGCGCTGAGTAAGCCAATTTTCAAGGGATTTAGACTCGTCAGGCATTGCTGGTGATATTATTTGGGATGGAGGTATAATTTCTTTTGAATAAAACTGTGTGATAAAAGTACGCATTAATTCTTTATCTGAAACATTTTCAATATTTTTAACAAAAAGATCTTTTGACCCTATCATAATCCCATTTCTTATGAAGAAGATCCTGAATGATACTTTATCAGCTTTTCTATAGAATCCAGTTACATCCATGTCTCCGAGTTCCGGGGCAACGACTTTCTGTGATTCCCACGCACCTTCGAGTGCTTTAATCCTGTCCCTTATCTTAGCAGCCTCTTCGAACATCATACCCTCTGATAACTTCATCATCTTTTTTTCAAGTCTGTAGATTAATCCTTTTTTTTCACCTTTTAAAAAGAGCTTAATCTCATCAATGAGTTTAAGGTAATCTTCTTTGCTTATAAGTCCTGCACAGGGTGCAAGACATTTTCCCATCTGGTGCTGGATGCACGGCCGCATCGGCTTATCGAACGAATAACGGCAGTTCACTATCTGGAAGTTTCTTCTTATGAAGGCAAGGATTTCCCAGATAGAACCTGATGGTACGTAAGGTCCGAAATATAGTGCGCCATCCGTCTTGATTTTTCTGACAACCTCAAGCCTTGGCCACTCTTCATTAATAGTCAATTTCAGGTACGGGTAATTTTTATCGTCCCGGAGGATTACATTAAACCTTGGTTTGTACTGTTTAATAAGGTTTGCTTCCAGAATGAAGGCTTCCAGTTCGTTGCCGGTAACTACATAACTGAAATCCCTTACGTCCCTTATCATTGCAGTTTTACGTATATCAAGTCCTGTTGATTTTTGAAAGTAACTTCTCAGACGATTTTTAAGGTTTTTTGCCTTACCCACATAAAGCACACGATTTTTAGTGTCTTTTAAAATATAAACGCCGGGTTTTGATGGTACGCCGGAGAGCTTTGCAAGCATGACTTACTTTGATGCCTTCAGCCTGCTAATATACTGCTTTATCTCCTGTGCATCAGGGGCATTCGGAGACAGCCTTAGATATGCCTCAAATTCT
>MHEF01000143.1:26128-35320 GCA_001805125.1 Nitrospirae bacterium RBG_13_39_12 | reverse complement strand
CATAAATATGTACGGGGTTAATAGCAATTGCCTTTTTATATTCTTCAGCTGCCCTTTCGGGCTTTCCAACCCCTCTGTAGCATGTTCCCATATCGACAATCACATCTAAATTCCTGGGATTAATTTCGAGTGCTTTTTGGTAGGCATCTATAGCCTCATAAAAACGGGAGTTATCCATCAGTATGTTGCCGAGTCCAATCCATGCGTTGACATTTTTGGGGTCTTGCCTGACAGCTTCTTCAAGGAGTCTGATTTCACTCTGTCCATTTATAGGGCCTGACGGGATTTGTTTCCGGACATCCGTCTCCTCTTTTTTCTGACAATTAGCTGAGAATAAGAGGCAGAGAAGAAATATTATAAATACCTTTTTCATAAAGCAACCTCAATTTGATTTATTAAGTTTATCTTAACAGATTAAAAATTTTGTTGACAGAAGAATGTCAAAACTATTTAATCCTGCAACCTGCATAAATTTATTTAAGCATAAATCGTAGAAAAATTTTCTGTAAACGATGTAATACTTGGGAACTGAGATACATAAAGTTCAATGCCGTTAGCTGAACTGGCTTTATGAAAAGATTCCAGATAGTGTTATAAGCATTTGATAATAAAGTATTTTAATGAGTACGTAAATTATTAAATCAGGCATTAATGTTGCATATAAAGCTAATAGGATGTGTACTGAAAGGAGGCTGAGATGGAACACTTAACAAAAGAAATAGAAGTATTGGAAAAAAATGGGGTGTTCATAGTACCAGCTGAACTTGAAGAAGATTTTATTCTCACACCGACCCCACAGGGAAGGATGAATCTTTTATTCTGGGATGAGAGTTGTCTCAACAGGTTTCTGGAAAGCTACGGATTTGTACCTGTGATACTGCATAAAAACTGAAAATCTATTCTGTTTCTTCCTTAAAACTCCCTGTTTTTCTAAATCTCTTGTATCTTTCTTCTACAAGTTTACTTGGTGTCTTTGTTTTAAGCTCCTCAATAGCGGTGATAATATATTCAGATATCTTCTTCGAGACACCCTCAGGATCTCTATGTGCTCCGCCGAGAGGTTCAGGGATTATACCATCTATTATCTTAAAGCTCAGCAGGTCTTGGGCAGTAATCTTAAGGGCATCTGCTGCCTTTGAGTAATCTTCAGTACTCAGGTCATTATTCTTTTTCCAGAGTATTGCAGCACAACCTTCGGGGGAAATTACGGAGTAGACCGAATGTTCAAGCATATAAATTCTATCTGCAACTCCAAGTGCAAGTGCTCCTCCGCTCCCGCCCTCTCCAATGACTATAGAGATTATCGGTGTTCTCAGCCTTGACATTTCCATCAAATTGACTGCTATAGCCTCTGCCTGACCTCTCTCTTCAGCACCTATTCCTGGGTAAGCACCTGGGGTGTCAATAAACGTTATTACAGGTCTCTTGAATTTCTCTGCGAATTTCATTAACCTGAGTGCCTTCCTGTATCCTTCTGGATGTGGCTGTCCAAAATTCCTGTATATCCTTTCCTTTGTTCCCCGTCCTTTTTGGTGTCCAGCGATTATTACAGGTAAATCGTTTATTTTTGCTATGCCTCCGACAATTGCCGGGTCATCCGAAAACCTTCTATCACCATGTAATTCAATAAAATCAGTTGTTATCAAATTTATGTAATCGAGTGTATATGGTCTGTCAGGATGCCTTGCTGTCAGTGTTTTTTGCCAGGGTGTGAGTGAAGAAAATATATCTGAACGGAGATCTTTTACTTTCTTTTCTAATTTTTTTATCTCGCCTGATATATTAATATCTTTCCCGTCAGAGAGTCTTTTAAGTTCTTCTATTTTTGTCTCAAGTTCCTCTATGGGTTTCTCGAATTCAAGGTAATATCTAATCATTGGAAAGACACAGCCCCTTTACCTGTTATTTCTTCAATCCTGTTTATTGTCTCGCTGTCAGGGGATACCTTTATTTCTGTAGCTATAAGTGTCTCAGCCTCCTTGAGAAATATTCTGAGATAAAGAGGGTATCCACTTTCACTTTCAGATGATATAATGGACCTTAGCTTTTGTAAACTAATATTTTCGGATAATGGATACCTGAGAATGATTTCAATTTTGTGACCCTTTGTTCTTTCAACGTCGTCTAATCGTGATATTTGTGTGGAAACTATTTTTATTCCCTTTTCTGTTTTATCCACAGTACCCTTTACAAGGAGGGGAGTGTCTTTTTGTAAGACATGCATAGTGGCTTTGTAAAGCTCAGGAAATACAATTACATCAATGTTACCATCAGGATCTTCAAGTGTAAAATAAGCCATAATCTCTGACTTTGCTTTTGTAGTGATCTTCCTAATATTTCTTAATATGCCGCCTATCTTAACCTCTTCTCCATCTGGTATGTCTTCAAGTTCGGAAGTCTTTCTTGTCCCGATTTTTTTAAGCTTTGTGTTATATTTTGTCAGCGGGTGCCCTGATATATAAAAACCAAGAGCCTCTTTTTCATATTTTAAAATTTCTTCTCTCCCCCACCCCGTGGAATTCTCCGTTGATTCTTCGCTCAGATTACTGAAGATGCTCTGCTGGCCAAATACATGTGCATTATGATTTTTCAGGCTGAGACTGAAAATACTATTCATTAGTTCCATCGCTTTAGCTCTTGTCATCCCTAGTGAGTCAAAAGCACCTGCCTTTATGAGGCTCTCTACAACTTTTTTGTTAACCTTCCCGTGACCTACCCTTTCGAGAAAATTTGATACAGAAGTGAATACCCCGTCAGTATGTCTCGATTCGATTATAGATTCTATGGTGGAAGAACCTACCCCCTTAACTGCCTCAAGGCCAAAACGTATTGATTTGCCTATCACTCTGAATTCTTGGCCTGATTGATTTATATCAGGGGGTAGTATTGTAATACCCATTTCGTGGCACTCGTTGATTGACTTAACTATTTTGTCTGTATTGTCCATATCTGCAGTCATTGTGGCGGCCATAAATTCGACAGGATAGTGCGCTTTTAGGTAAGCTGTCTGATAGGCAAGGTATGCATATGCTGCAGAGTGAGATTTGTTGAAGCCGTATTCTGCAAAAAAAGCCATTAGATCAAAAATCCTAGTTGCTTTTTTTTCTGAGATGCCGTTTGCTTTGGCGCCCTGTATGAATACCTCTTTAAGCTTTTCCATCTCTTCAGGTCTTTTCTTGCCCATGGCCTTTCTAAGAATATCTGCCTGTCCCATCGTGAAATTTGCAAGCTTGTTCGCAATCCTCATAACCTGCTCCTGATAGAGGATAACACCGTATGTCTCGTCTAAGATTTCCTTTAGTTGAGGCAGGTCGTATTTGACGGGTATCTTCCCCTTTTTTCTTTTTATGAAGTCATCTATCATGCCGCTTCCCATCGGGCCTGGTCTGTGAAGGGCGACTATCGCTATAAGGTCTCCAAACCTGTTTGGAGAGATCTTAATAAGCAGATCCCTCATGCCGGCACTTTCAAACTGGAATATGCCTGTAGTATGTCCTGAACTCAGAAGTTCAAATGTCTTTTTGTCTTCGAATGAGATATCTTTGAGTGATACGTCTTTACCATTATCTCTGATATATTTCAGGGCGTTGTCAATTATTGTAAGGGTCTTTAGCCCTAAAAAATCGAATTTTAATAAGCCTATTTTTTCTATTGAGCCCATATCAAACTGGGTCATGATGCTTCCATCTGAAGGATTTTTATAAAGCGGGGTGTAGTCTGTTAAGGGGGTTGGAGAGATTACAACGCCTGCAGCATGGGTTGATGCGTGCCTGCAGAGCCCTTCGAGTCGCATTGCGATATTAATCAATTCTTTTATCCTCGGATTGCTGTCATAAAGGGACTTTAATTGTGGCTCAACCTTTAATGTATCTTCGATCGTTATATTCAATGTGTTGGGCACCAACTTTGCAATCCTGTCTACCTCTATATAAGGGAAATCAAGTGCCCTGCCAACATCTCTTATCGCTGCCTTCGCAGCCATTGTGCCGAATGTAATTATTTGTGCAACATGGTCTTTCCCGTATTTTTCCGCAACGTATGAGATAACCTCTGACCTTCTATCTTTGCAAAAGTCCACATCTATATCGGGCATGCTTATCCTTTCAGGATTGAGAAATCGCTCAAAAAGGAGATTATCTTTAACAGGGTCAATATCTGTGATACCGAGGCAGTATGATACCAGACTTCCGGCTGCCGAGCCTCTACCAGGGCCAACGGGAATCTCTTTCTTTTTTGCGTAGCTTATAAAATCCCAGACGATAAGGAAGTATGATGAATAACCCATCTTTTTTATTATATCGAGTTCTCTCCTGAGTCTTTCTGTATAGGTGGTGTTTGGATCAGCCCCAAATCTATGGAACATTCCTTCAATAGCAAGTTTCTCAAGCAGTGCATTAGGTGTCTGACCATTTTCGATCTCATATATTGGTAGCAGGTTAGCTCCCAAACTGAATTCGACATTACACTTTTCGGCAATAACTCTTGTGTTTGATATTGCCTCAGGTATATCTCTGAATGTGTTCTTCATTTCCTCAGGCGATTTAAAATAGAAATCATCTGATCTAAATTGGAGACGGTTTTTATCCTTTACTGTCTTGCCTGTCTGTATGCAGATGAGAATATCGTGTGCTTTTGCGTCCTCCTTCTTCATGTAGTGGCAGTCATTTGTCGCCACTATACTGATATGCAAATCCTTTGCAAGTTCGATAAGCTTCTTGTTTGCTTCTTCCTGTTCAGGGAGATTATTATCTTGAATTTCTATGTAAAAATTTTCTGGGCCGAGTATATTTTTAAATTTAAGGGCTTTCTCCCTTGCTTTGTCTATCATCCCCCTCTGAAGATAGTATGTTATCTCACCTTTAAGGCAAGCTGTCAGTCCAATCAGACCGCCGCTGTATTGTTCGAGCAAATCCATGTCTATCCTGGGCTTGTAGTAGAACCCCTCGGTATATGCCTTTGTAACAAGTGAGACCAGGTTTCGGTATCCGGTGTTATCTTTTGCAAGCAGAATAAGATGGAATGAGGTCTCTTCAACGTTAGTATCATGCCCTCTATCAAAGCGGCTTCCCGGTGCAACATAGACTTCACAGCCGATTATTGGTTTTATTCCTGCTTTTGTAGTTTGTCTGTAAAACTCAACTGCACCGAAAAGGTTCCCATGGTCTGTTATTGCCACTGCAGGCATCCTGAATAGAGCAGCCTGTTCGACAAGTTCTTTTATTCGGATCATTCCATCCAGTAGGCTGTATTGCGTATGCAGATGGAGGGGTACATAATCTGAATGTTGACGCATAATGGAATATTAACCTTATGCCCGGTTTCAAGTCAATGTAGACGACATGTAGACAACAATAAGGGTTTTGACAGGTCTTTTACTACAAAGGTATAATTAAAAAATGAAAATAAAATTTATTATTATCCTCGCAATTTTATCAATTGTGCTCGGTACCTTTGCCGGAGGCTATATTGCAGTTAGTATGGGAATTCCGTCTATTGAAGAGATGAAGCAGTATAGTCCCTTAGGAGGCACGAAAATATATGCTGACGATGATGTTCTTATAGGAGAGCTTAAGTTTGAAAGAGGGATATTTGTACCGATAAATAAGATACCAGAACAGATGATAAATTCAGTTATAGCTGTTGAAGATTCAAGATTCTGGAGACATAAAGGAATTGATTATCTTGCTATAGGTAGAGCGATTATAAAGGACATTCTTTATGTGCAATTGAGAGAAGGCGGAAGTACAATAACCCAGCAGCTTGCAAAGGTAATGTTTCTTACACCCGAAAAAACTTTGAAAAGAAAGCTCAGAGAAGCTGCGCTTGCGATAAAAATAGAAAAAAAACTCGATAAGAAAGAGATATTAGAACTATATTTAAACAAAGTATATTTTGGACATGGTGCATATGGGGTTGAAATGGCATCAAGGACATATTTTGGAAAGTCGGTTGAGGATATAACACTGTCTGAAGCAGCATTGATTGCAGGTCTTATTAAGGCGCCTTCATCATATTCCCCATTCAATAATCTCACGAAGGCCAAAGAGAGACAGAAGATAGTGCTGTCACGAATGGAGGAAGAAGGATTTATCAAGCGGTCTGAGAAGGATAATGCATTGAAACAGCCTATTTATCTTTCAAGCATGAGAAAGGACATAGAGGCAAATAACTATTTCATAGAATACGTTAAAAAGTATCTTGAGAGTAAATATTCTGAAGATACTATTTATAAAAAAGGCTTAAAGGTCTATACGACATTGGATAGGAATGCACAATTGTCAGCTGCAAAGTCCCTGCAGGAAGGGCTCCGGGTATTTGACAAGAGAAAAGGTTGGCGAGGGCCATTAGAAAATAAAAAAAATGTTGATATAGAAAAAGAGATGGAGAATAAGGATTTCACAACCTCACTTGTTACAAATCCTGGGGATAGCTTTTCAGGGCTTGTACTGAAAGTTAATAAAAAAGATGCACTGATTAAGACAAGGGGAGTTATAGGGAAACTTTTAGTTGAAGATGCAAAATGGGCTTCTTGTATCTATGAACCTAAGAAGGGTACATGTAAGGTTCTGAAAGATTTTAAGTTGACTCAGATACTTTACCCAGGTGATGTAGTGAGGGTGAGCATAAAAAGCATACGCGGCAGCGATGTCCGGCTTTCGCTTGAGCAGGATCCCGAAGTAGAGGGGGCCTTGGTTGCTTTAGAGCCTGGCAGTGGGTTTATTAAGGTATTGATAGGGGGCTATAATTTTGTGAGGAGTGAATTTAACAGGGCTGTGTATGCAAAAAGGCAGCCAGGTTCTGCATTTAAACCAATTATTTATGCAGCTGCTTTGGACAATGGCTTTACTCCTGCCAGCACTATTATGGATGAACCTATAACTTATTATGGGGGACCGAAGGGCCAATGGAATCCTGAGAATTATGATCACAAACATTATGGCCCTACACGGTTAAGGGAGGCTTTAGCATTGTCAAGAAATGTGGTTACAGTTAAGTTGGTTGAGTCAGTAGGAGTGGGTAAAATAATTGACTTTGCCAGGATTATAGGAATACAAGGAGAAATGCCGAGGGACCTGACTATTGCACTAGGTTCACTAAGTATAACTCCACTTGACCTTGCTTCAACTTATAATGTATTTGCGAGTGGTGGTATGAAGGTAACCCCTATTGCAGTTAAATATGTAACAGATTCAAAAGGCAAGGTTCTTGAAAGCAATGAACCGGAAGCAACAGAGGTTATTAGTC
This sequence comes from Nitrospirae bacterium RBG_13_39_12, assembly GCA_001805125.1. GTDB lineage: Bacteria > Nitrospirota > Thermodesulfovibrionia > Thermodesulfovibrionales > SM23-35 > RBG-13-39-12. Next base: position 28,075 of record MHEF01000143.1, on the reverse strand, counting down.
CCCAGACAGCTTTCCTGATAACTTCCATTATGGAGGATGTTGTACAAAACGGTACCGGATGGAGAGCGAAAGCACTCGGTAAGCCTGTTGCCGGTAAAACAGGGACAACAAACGAGTACAGAGATGCATGGTTCGTTGGGTTTACTCCTAGTTTAGTTGCAGCTGTTTGGGTTGGATTTGACGATATGAGATCTCTTGGGCCTCAGGAGACTGGTGCACGTGTTGCATCACCTATTTGGGTGTCTTTTATGGGGAGTGTTCTGGGGGACCCAGAAGATTTTACTATCCCTGAAGGAATAGAGAGTTACCCTATAGACCCTGCCACAGGGCTATTATCACAAGACGAATCAGCAGCGATAAAAGAATATTTTAAAGAAGGTACAGAACCTAAACAATATGCACCATCAACCTCTATTGGGAAGATAATCGGAAATATCTTAACCCCTGATTTTGATTAGTATTTTTCCAAAGGAGGGTTTTGTTTTCTGTTATATAATTTGCAGTAATATTTTTTAGTAATTACAATGACTTTTGCAGGTCTAATATTTCCCATAAATAAATTTCTAGAAGATTAAATTTTATTTACTATAATCTCTTGACTTTTAAAGTTCTCTTATGTAATATAACTCCGATTTTTCCCTTGAGGAGGTTCCCATGGAAGGTATGCATGAAGTTCTTTTAATGGACGCCTTTGTTAGTCCAGATGTAGTCCCGCACAATGTTACCTACGGCATTCTCGCATCAATAATTTTAGTAGTGTTAGCACTTATGGTAAGAGGGTCACTGCATTTGGTACCAAGAGGCATTCAGAATTTTATCGAAATGATAGTTGAGGCAATGGTAAAGTTGGTGGATGACAACATAGGACACCACTGGGGTCCAAAACTGTTTCCTTTTATCTGCACTATATTTATATATATACTTATCTGTAATTTAATGGGTTTGATACCTGGATTTACTGCTGCGACTGCGAATGTAAATACAAATGCAGCTATGGCAGTGCCTGTTTTTTTCGCAACTCACTATTATGGGATTAGAGCTCATGGTGTTAAATACTTAAACCATTTTCTTGGTCCTATACGTTCTGTGGCTGCGCTTCCTCTTATGATACTGATGTTCGTCATAGAGTTTATCGGACACATAGCAAGACCTTTAACCCTTACAGTCAGGTTGTTCGGCAATATGGTTGCAAAACATATATTACTTCTTGTTCTTGCAATACTTGCCCCGTGGTTTATTCCAACGTTAATTTTATGCCTTGGTCTGCTTGTCAGTGTTGTGCAGGCATTTGTCTTTACACTTTTGGCTACACTGTATCTAGCTGGTGCCGTTGAAGAGGCACATTAATTGAATATTATGAAAGGGGGAGGAAAGTAATGAAAAAAACTATTACTGTAATCCTGCTCATCTTCGCACTTACGTTAATATTAGCACCTATTGCCCTTGCTGAGGAGGCTGAAGCAGCAGCAGCTGGTGGAAGTTCCAATGTCTTTTATTATGCTATGGCTGCCATTGCAGCAGCTCTCGGTGTAGGACTTGGTGCTGCCGGTTGCGGATTAGGTCAAGGTCTCGGTACTGCAAAGGCATGCGAAGGCATAGCAAGGAATCCAGGCGCATCAGGTAAGATTACGACATCTCTTATTATCGGTCTGGCAATGATTGAGTCACTCACAATCTATGCTCTCGTTGTTGCACTTATTCTGATCTTCGTGAATCCTTTTGGCAAGCTCCTTCAATAAAAAATGAGAAAAGGGCAGGTTAAGTTGTTAACCTGCCCTTTTTTTCTTTTACTTTTTTGATATCCCACGTTTCAAAGAAATAATGAAATTACTGTAAATATCAAATCAACCGCTTTTCTGCACATATGCCTTCCTGTAAAGAAAATTACATGCATTTTTTGGGGTTATATTAGATAAATAGTTTTCAATATGGCGAGACTGCAAATTC
>MHEF01000143.1:0-26083 GCA_001805125.1 Nitrospirae bacterium RBG_13_39_12 | reverse complement strand
CAGGGTATAAAAAAGTAAGGTAATTCGTAAATAATATGTGGATTTTACAACAGGAGCGAGCTTGAAGAATCCAATTTATTCAAGATTAAAACAGACGGCCTATAAAGTCTCAGAAATTATAGGAAACCCGTCTTTTTATATTGATCATGATAAGGAAATAGCAGTATCCGATAAATCATTAAGGACGAGCAATCTCTTGAAAGAATGTATGTCTTACATGAGTAAAATAACTTTGGATTCAGTACATGGAATAACTCATGCCAAGGCTGTAGCACTTGATGCAGGAGCTGTTATTCAGGTAGAAGGATGGCTTCATAATATAGATAGCAGTTTAATACATGAACTTATCATTTCTGTTCAATTAGCTGGGCTACTGCATGATATAAAGCGCATGGAAAAGAACCATACTGTTGCAGGCAGCAATGAAGCAAAAAGGATTCTTAAGAATTTCCAGATGGAAGAAAAATATAAGCGATATGTCACAGCTGCAATAAGAAATCATGAGGCATTTAAAAAGATTCTTGAACCCGAAGATGAAATAGCAAAGCTACTCAGTGACTCATTGTATGATGCAGATAAATTCAGGTGGGGCCCTGATAATTTTACAACGACGTTGTGGCTTATGTTGAATTCTACCGATATTACGCTGGAGGTTTTATACAAATATTTTTTAGGGAATTTAAAATATATAGAAAGCATCAAGACTACCTTTAGAACTGAAACCGGTAAAAAGTATGGTCCTGAGTTTATTGATATGGGGATTGTGATAGGACAGACTATTTATAAAGAGATGTCAGAAATATTAAATTTATAGCGAACGTCTTCCCCGTGGTCTTGCCATGGGGTTAGCAGGCAAATAGAAATAATAAAATGTTCTTTACATTAACCCCGCAACAAAATGCGGGGCCGCGCCAAGACCGCAGGGAATCTTAAATTTAAAGCAGGATTCAAAGTAAAATACTTTCTCAGTCGGTATCAGATAGTTTAAAACCTATAAAATTTGGACATTTTTATGAATCAAGAGATTTTTTATATGAACGGGAAGCCTGGTTAACTGTATTGCTTTTTGAATAATTTTTTGGATATAAGTAGTCGTGAAAGTGAGATGATAATATCTTTATGCCAATCGAAATGGGATTTCTTGATAATCGGCAAGATACCGTCTCTCTTAGCAAAATCTATAAGGAGATCGATTTGATTGTCCGATAGCCTGGAGAAGAGATTTCTCAGCATTCTTCCTGCCTTTATTTCATGTTCTACCTTGCTTCTCCAGATTCTCTCATATTCTTTAAACATCTTTTCACTATAGTTTCCATTTTTAAATGCTTTTAAAATTATATTAACTGCAATCTCAGAACAAAGAAGTCCAAAGTAAATACCCCCGCCCGTTGTAGTCTTAACCTGGCCTGCGGCTTCCCCGACAATAACAAGTCTTTCTGCGTAACTTTTTGGAATTCTTCCAAGAGGAATAGGACTGCATCTGATTTTCCTGTCATACGTGCTAAGTCTTTGTGCTATAAGTGGATTTTGAAGAAATTTTTTTAAGAATTCGGCTGGATTCTTTTTTGTGATAAGACCGATTTTTACAGATTTGCCATTTGTTGGAACAACCCATCCAAAGGACTCTGGAGCAATTTGTTTACCAAAATATACCTCAATGTCGTTGACACCTTCCATTTTTACATCGGTCTGTATCCCGTATAAAAAACGCTTAGGTTTTTTTATAAAAGAATTTAATTCAAATCCTGTTGCAATAACACCAGTCTTTGATCTGAATTCCCTATCTTTTCCTTCTGTTTTTACTTTGATTTTAAAAGATCCATCTGAAATACTGATGTTTTCCACTTTTGTATTTAAATAAGTAGTTGCGCCTTCAGTAACAGCCCTTCTGTTAATATCTTGGTCAAAAAGACTTCGATTAATAATATATGCTAAAGGAGATGCAGAATGGTATCTTAGACAGTTTCCAGACGGAGAAAATGCTTTTATAGAATTTACTGGCCTTAGTATTACTTCATCTGGGATGCCAAAAATTTTGAGGCATTCGGTGCTGACAATACCAGTGCAGTTTACATCTTTGCCAATACCGGAGTTTTTTTCAAAAATCCCAACGTCTAAACCTTCTTTTGCTAAAAGATATGCAGTATGACTGCCAATTGGACCGGCACCAACTATGATGACATCATGAATTTCTTTACTCACTGTAGGGAACCCATCTATATTTGTAATGAAAAAGATTATAACATTCTCTTGAAGATAATCTCCAACGATTGTTTCATGTTTTCCCGAGTAGTTAAATTATGCTTTTTTTATGTTAGTAGTCAATTATTTATGTCAATTATTTATTGAAAAAATGTATTCCATATGTTAAAGTCTCGTGTATTGTTTCAAGTTAGAGGAATATTTTTTCTTATAGAATAATTTTTCCCTCTCATTAATTATTTTAACGAACAAATTCGAATGGGGTTCCATGTGGATAAGGATGCTTCGATGTGGCCTCCCCAAATATTGGGGAAAAGCCCTAGGATGCGTAAGGTCTTCAGGGAAATTGTGAAAGTTGCGCCGAAAAACCTTACAGTACTAATATCAGGCGAAAGTGGAACATGTAAGGAGCTAGTTGCAAAAGCAATACATTCCAATAGCGAGCGACTCAACGGTCCTTTTGTTGCAATCAGTTTCACATATATACCTAAGGAACTAGCAGAAGCTGAATTATTTGGGTATGAAAAAGAGTTTTTTAAAGGAGCTGATGAAAAAAGAATCGGGAAAATAGAGGCTGCAAATGGAGGGACACTTTTCCTTGATGAGATAACCGAGACTGACAAGAAGCTCCAGGCTAAACTATTCCGTTTCTTGCGTAGTAAGGAGTTTAAACCACACGATAGCAATAACTTAATTAAGGCAGATGTTAGAATAATTGCTGCAACCAGCAAAAATCTGAAAGAGGCTGTCGCTAATGGAAAATTTATGGAGGACCTTTTTTCTATCTTAAATGTGATCAATATAAAGATACCTCCCTTGAGGGAAAGAAAAAAAGATATCATGCCCCTTGCAAAGCATTTGATGAAAGAGACTGTCGGTAAATTCAAAACAGGACCTAAAGAATTTTCAAAGGACGCCAAAGATTTTCTTATAAAATCTGATTGGCCCGGCAATGTTCGTGAGCTAGAAAATTCTATAAGAAGAGCAGTTATTATTTCAAGTGGTACAGTTATTAGTAAGAATGACCTTCTTGCCGAAGATATTGGCTTGCAATCTATAAAAGAATTTCTTGAAGAAAAACTAAAACGTTATCTTAAGGAAATGACTAAACTCGAAAACTGTAATCTCTATTACACTGTTCTTTCAGAAGTTGAGAGAGCCCTATTTTCAATAGTTCTTAAAGAAACTGAAGGAAACCAGCTCAAGGCTGCAAAAACTCTCGGCATAAATAGAAATACCTTAAGGGCAAAGATAAAAGAATATAAAATCCGCATATAGTTATTAGTTTCAGGTTTTTTATTTTATTCATAATACAGATATTGACCAGGTGTTTGTTTAACTTGTCAGTGACCCGCAACGTAGAGATAATTTTTTGTTTATATATTATTAAGAAGTATTCCAGAAACCATCAATTAAAAGTACACTGGGATGTCAAAAATAAAAACATTGCAACTTTGAAATATACGAGGAATTATTTTAATTATATATATTTTCTAAACTAACATGCAGTTCAATATTATTAATACTGACAATAATACACGTGCTTGTCTTATGGAGACAAGCAGGGGCTTGGTACATACACCTGTATTTATGCCGGTAGGGACGCTGGGCACTGTCAAAGCCATGTCGCCTGATGAATTAAAAGAAATGGGTGCTGAGATAATTCTCTGCAACACGTATCATCTTTATCTTAGACCAGGACATGAGACAGTATCTTATCTCGGAGGAATTCACAAGTTTATGAACTGGGATCAAACTATACTGTCAGATAGCGGCGGTTTTCAGGTCTTCAGTCTTTCCGCCCTCAGAAAAATTAATGAGAATGGAGTACATTTTAAATCACATCTTGATGGTTCAATGCACTTTATCGGACCTAAAGAAGCTATGAATATTCAGTCATTACTCGGTTCCGATATAGCAATGATGTTCGATGACTGTATCTCTTATCCCACATCTCATGAAGATGCGCTCAAATCACTCGAGAGGACAACTAAATGGGCAGAACAATGTAAAGAATTGCAGAATGAAGGCCAGGCATTGTTCGGAATTAATCAAGGTAGTGTATACGAAGATCTTCGTAGAAGAAGTGCGGAAGAACTTTTAGAGATAGGTTTTGATGGATATGCGGTGGGTGGTCTTAGTGTCGGTGAACCTAAGGAGGAGTTGCATAGAATGATATATTTAACAGCTCCTCTCCTTCCTGTTGCAAAACCTAGATATCTGATGGGAATAGGGGATTTGAAAGATGTGCTTGTTGGAGTTGAGGCAGGGTTTGATATGTTCGACTGTGTAATGCCTACCAGAAATGCAAGAAATGGAACACTGTTTACAAGTAAGGGCAGAGTAAGTATTAAAAGGGAGGAATTCAAGTCTGACAGGGAACCGCTTGACCCTGAATGTGACTGTTACACATGCAGAAATTATTCCAGAGGATACCTGAGACACATCTTTCTTTCAAAAGAGATACTCTCAATGAGATTAAATACCGTACACAACCTGTTTTTCTATTTTAATTTCTTCAGAAATATGAGAAAATCCATTACAGAAGGAAAATTTCTGGAGTTCAAGAATAAATGGGAAAAAATATTTCAATAGATTACACCACTCAGGTAAGAAAAGTCCTTGTAATTACGTTGATATTGAACTCATTTGTTGCCTTCGCTAAGGTTTTTTACGGATATATAACAAATTCTATTGCCATGGCGTCCGACGGATTCCATTCATTTTTTGATGGAATATCTAACGTGGTTGGTCTGATCGGCGTCTGGATAGCTTCCTGTCCACCTGATGAGGAACACCCCTATGGACATAAGAAGTATGAAACACTCTTCACAATTATTATTGCTGTTATGATATTTGCTTCGTGTTTTCAGATACTCAAAAAAGTCTATATGTCATTTTCTGAGAATCATAGAACAATTGTTACAGAAGCCAGTTTTGCTGTTATGCTTGTGACGGTAGCAGTTAACATTTTTGTGATGATATATGAATCAAAAAAGGGAAAACAATTATGTAGTGAATTTTTAGTAGCTGATGCTATGCATACAAAAAGTGATATATTTACCTCTATTGCTGTGATAGTAAGTCTTGTCTTAATGAGAATGGGCTATTACCATGCTGATGCTATTGTAGGAATCATAATTGCTTTTTTCATCGCGAGAATTGGCTACAAGATTATGAAAGAAGCATCAGGAGTACTTGTTGATACGGTTTGTTTGGACAGATCAGCGATTGAATCTTTAGTGAACAGTGTAGATGGGGTCAAGGGATGCCATGATATAAGGACAAGAGGTCAGGAGAATTGTGTCTATCTCGATCTTCATGCCATGGTAGATAAAAACATGTCAACAGAAAAAGCCCACGGAATTGCTGACAAAATAGAGAGAAAGATAAAAAAAGAGTTCCCGTCTGTTGTGGATATTATTGTGCATATAGAACCCGAGACAGTAGAGCATTAATGGACTCTTGTAAATATCTCTCCCATGTCTCCAAGACTGATAGCCATTTTCCCCCAGGGGGAGACTGAATGAATGCCGCCTGTTCCTTAATGATTTATTTTCGTTTGTATCCTCAGCAGGTTTAAAGAATTGGTAAATATCGCTGCATTTCATAAGGGTGAACCCTTATTCTATAGTCATCCCACTCCACCTTTTTGCTGGTTATGAGTTGTTCAAATATATGGTCTCCTAGAGTGTCCCTTAAAAGTTCGCTATTTTCTGCATATTCTAAAGCTCGATTAAGATTTCCAGGAAGGCAGTCTATATTAAGTCTTTTCCTTTCCTCATCAGAAAGATTATAAACATCCATCTCGACAGGTTCAGGTAGCTGATAGCCTTTTTCTATACCTTTGAGCCCGGCATTAAGCATACAGGCAAAGGCAAGGTAAGGATTGCAGGCTGGATCCGGTGAGCGGAGCTCGACACGGGTTGCCTTTTCCTTGCCTGGCTTATAGAGAGGGACTCTTACAAGCGTAGACCGGTTTCGCCTCGCCCAGCATATATATACAGGAGCTTCAAAGCCGGGGACAAGTCTTTTGTAGGAGTTTACCCACTGATTCAGAACTAGTGTGAATTCTTTAACATGTGTTAGTATCCCAGCAATATATTTCTTTGCAGTGTCTGATAAAAAATATTTGTCTTTTGCGTCAAAGAATGCATTCCGGTTGCCTTTGAACAGAGACTGATGTGTGTGCATTCCACTTCCATTCTGCCCGAATATGGGTTTCGGCATAAAAGTAGCATAGACATTGTATTGTTTGGCTATCTCTTTTACAATTACACGGTGTGTCATTACTATATCAGCCATTGTTAAGGCGTCCTCAAATCTTAAGTCTATCTCATGCTGGGAATGGGCAACTTCGTGGTGGGAATACTCAACTTTTATCCCCATGGATTCAAGGGCAAGGATAGTATCCCGTCGGAGGTCTTCAGCCGCATCAGTTGGATAATCGAAATAACCACCTTCATCGAGTGTTTCGGTATTTTTATCGGATTTAAAGTAGAAGTATTCAAGTTCGGGTCCTAAATAAAATATGTAACCCTTCTTTTTTGCTTTTTCGAGGTTAACCTTAAGGATATATCTCGGATCACCCTTGTATGGGGAACCGTCAGGTTCATAGATATCGCAGAACATCCTCGCAACTGCTTTTTCCTTTGGCCTCCAGGGAAGGAGAACAAAGGTTGTCGGATCAGGCCTTGCGATCATATCGCTCTCGTCAATCCTGGCAAAGCCTTTGATGGATGAGCCATCAAACCCCATACCTTCATTAAAGGCAAACTCAAGTTCATCAATAGAGATTGCAAAACTTTTGAGCTGGCCGTGGATATCACTGAACCATAACCTGATGAACCTTACATCGTTTTCTTTTACCAGTTCCATTACATCTTTTTTGTTTTTTGGTTTTTCAATGTTTTTCTTGTTTTTTGTTTTTTTCATTATTCAACCTCCTGTTTTAGTTTTCTTGAAAAGATTCATGTGATATTTTTATTCAGTTTTTGTCAGTCGGTCAGATTTATGATGCTGAATATAATTAATAAGATATCACCCTTTTGAGAAAAATGCCTTATAAAAGTTCATTGCCCTGCCGACATATTCTTCGTATATTTTTTCTGTTTCTTGCATAATTTGTTCAGAATCTGGAAGGTCTTTAACCCATTCAATAAGCATATCCTTTGTGACCTCTATATGAAACTGAAACCCGTATACCTTGTCACCATATCTGAAAGCCTGATTTTTATAAAGGTTAGAACTTGCTAATAATACAGTAAGGGGTGCCAGGTTAAAGGTATCACCATGCCATTGAAATACCTTGAATCTCCTCCAGAAATCTCCAACCCTGGGATGAATCGCAAGCTTTCTTATTAAGGGGTCTTTTAAGCCTTCTCCTGTGACTTCAATGTGGTGCCAGCCAATCTCTTTTTCATAACCTGGATAGACATCTGCCCCAAGACAATGGGAAATTAACTGCGAACCCAGACATATACCAAGGACCCTCATGTCCCGGTTGATGGCTTCCCTGATGATGCGTGACTGCATCATCAGTTGAGGGTATTTATCCATATCGTATATACCCATAGGTCCGCCTAGAATTACAATAGTGTCGAAACTCTCTAATGGAGGGATTAGTTCTCCTGAACCAAGTTCAACAATACTGAAAGGGATGTTCTCTTTCCTAAGAAAATCCTCTATAGTTCCTGGTCCTTCTGTAGGTATGTTTTTAATAATTAAAACTGCCATTTTTGTTCCATTGTGATTCGATATATTAGTATCAAACATATATTCTTATTCGTCATGGTAACTACTTGAAAATACCATAATTCTTGTCTTATATCTTCAATCTATTTGATTAGTAAATCTTGTGAATTAAGGTAAAAAGAATTTGACTATTATATCAATTATTTCAGAATCAATCTTTAGCACTTCTTCTTTGAGTCTGAGCAGGGACTCAGCAGTTCTCATAAAAGGTGTGCGTATAATAATAGCAGGTCTTTGAGACTTGTTAAATGATAGCATATTTTAAAAATATTTATATAGCTTTAATAGTATCTGGAAGGAATGAGAAGGGAGACAAATATTCCAGCATATTTTGACTGAGAGTTATCCTTAAGGGGTTCCTGAGTAATAGCTTTTTAAAAATGTTTCTTTAAAGTTTTTTGTTTTGTATTCAAATCAAATTTCAAACAACAAATATTTGGTATAAATATAAATTATGTATTAATTAGGTATATATAAATTGACAAAGCATAATCTGAATTGATAAGATTTTGTAACCACTAGATTAATCCCGATAAAGCCAAATTCTCCGTGAGGAGAAAGCGGAAAGCCGCGGGTCTTTTAAGCAATAGATAGCCGAGCTGCCGAAGAATAAGTCTTTGGCGCGCTCGGCTATCTATTTTGTGATATTTACCCTTAAAATATACTTAAGTAGAGTAGAATAATAGATTCATTTTTAACATATTTCTACATGTATTCCCGGATATGAAAAACAAATACAAAACAGGAAAGAAATTATTTAAGCATATACCTATCTACCGATCACCTGTTCGGCTTTTAATCATAATATTTATTTCGGTATTTATTTGCGAGGCTTCTATAATGTTCCTTCTATCATTATTGCCGAGTATTTCTTCATGGAAATGGGCTATCCTTGACGCTACTTTGTTAATCTTTTTACTTTCACCAGCACTTTATTTTTTTGGATTCCGTCCGTTAATCCTTCACATCACTGAGCGAAAACGGACTGAGGAAGAACTTGAGCGGTTAAGGCGCCAGTATGAATTAATTCTAGATGCAGCTGGTGAAGGTATATTTGGGATAGACTTAGAAGGAAGAGTAATCTTTGCCAATCCGGCAGCAGCAAGAATGCTCGGTTATGAGGTGGAAGAACTCATTGGTGAGATTCATCATGACAAAGTCCACTATTTGAGACCAAACGGGACTCATTATCCCTCGAGGGAATGTCCAGTATATGCCGCATATAAGGACGGATTAATCCATTATGGAGGAGACGAAGTATTTTGGAGAAAAGACGGACTAAACATCCCGATTGAATATGTTAGCACGCCGATAAGAGAAAAGGGCGAATTAAAGGGAGCAGTTGTTACATTCAGTGACATCACAGATCGCAAGAAGCTTGAAGAACAACTCCTTCAGGCCCAGAAGATGGAGGCAATCGGTCAGCTCGCAGGAGGCATTGCCCATGATTTTAATAATATACTTACAGCAATAATAGGTTTTGGAAACCTATTACAGATGGAGGTCGGTAAAGATAGTCCATTAAATACTTATATAACGCGGATACTGAGCTCAGCAAAGAGGGCTGCAAATTTAACCCAGGGCCTTCTTACCTTCAGCAGGAGACAGATAATCAGCCCTAAACCTGTTAATCTGAGGGAGATTATAAAGGGATTGGAAACCCTGTTGCCCAGACTTATTGGTGAGGATATAGAACTTTCTGTGGTTCTTACAGATAAAGATTTAATTATAATGGCTGACAGCACCCAGGTAGAACAGGTATTGATGAACCTTGCAACAAATGCAAGGGATGCTATGCTCGATGGGGGCAGTTTAATTATCAGAACGGATATAGCAGAAATTGACAGTGAATTCATAAAGGCGCATGGATTTGGCAGGCCAGGTTCTTATGCACTTATCTCGGTCGAAGACACAGGTGAAGGAATGGACGAAAATACAAAAGATAAAATATTCGAGCCATTTTTCACTACAAAAGATGTTGGGAAAGGCACTGGTCTTGGTCTTTCAATGGTCTATGGAATAATCAAGCAGCACGACGGATATATCAACGTCTACAGTGAGACTGGCAGGGGAACAACATTCAAGATATATCTTCCATTGATTAAGTCAAAGGTTGAAGATATAAAGACATCAGATCTTTCATTCCTAAGAGGAGGTGAAGAGACAATTCTTATTGCAGAGGATGATGCTTCGGTTAGAGAGCTGACAAGGGAAGTGCTTCTATGGTTTGGGTATAAGGTTATAGAGGCAGTTGATGGAGAGGAAGCTGTAAAGATGTTTAGGGAAAATAAGGAAAAAATCCAGCTTCTTATCCTTGATGTAATAATGCCGAAGAAGAACGGGAAAGAGGTTTACAATGAGATAAAGAGAATAAACCCTGATATCAAGGCCATTTTCATAAGTGGATATACTGCGGATATTATACACAAGAAAGGAATTATGGAAGAAAGATTAAACTTTATGTTAAAACCCATATCGCCGGATAAGCTTTTAATAAAGGTGAGAGAGGTTCTCAATTCTGAAATGACGAAAAAGAAAGTCTAGAATTCCTCGTAATTACTGCTTTATTTCAGTAATCAACAAAATACCAACGTACTAAAAAGTAAACATTTTTTGTTAAATACAAGAAAAAGATTTTAAGAAAAATAACTTTGATATATATCTTATATAAAATTGTCTTTTTATCCTGAATGTTTTAATGTTTCAATACAGAATTCAGTTTGGTAAATTAGGATTTTAAAGGTTACTTCTATTTGATATTTTTGGATTGTAAGGCAAGGATTAGAGAAGTTTTTTGATTTAGACAAGATGGGAAATCAGAGATTTCCCATCTTGTCCTTATAAAGATCGTTTGTAAATTCAATATCTGTTTTTAAAGAACCGGCAGATATCTCTCTATCTCGTAAGGGAAGACTTTTGTACGATAATCATCCCATTCTATTTTCTTGCTGGCTATGAGCTGTTCAAAGATATGGTCACCGAGAGTTTCCCTCAAAAGTTCGCTATTTTCTGCATACTCTATTGCCTCGATAAGGCTTCCCGGCAATTGGTCTATCCCAATTTTAGCTCTCTCTTTTTCTGTGAGATGATATACATCAATTTCCGTTGGTTCAGGAAGTTTATATCCCTTTTCCATCCCTCTAAGTCCTGCATTGAGCATACATGCGAACGCAAGATAGGGATTGCATGTTGGATCCGGCGACCTTAGTTCTATACGTGTAGCTTTTTCCTTTCCAGGTTTGTAAAGAGGAACCCTGACAAGTGCTGACCTGTTGCGTCTGGCCCAACAAATATATACAGGTGCTTCATATCCGGGAACTAGCCTTTTATATGAATTAACCCATTGGTTCAAAACAAGGGTAATTTCCTTTATATGCGTAAGAACACCGGCAATGTATTTTTTACCTATGTCAGAAAGGTAATATTTGTCTTTTGCGTTAAAAAATGCATTCCTTTCGCCTTTAAAAAGTGACTGGTGTGTGTGCATTCCGCTCCCGTTTTGCCCATATATAGGCTTGGGCATAAAGGTTGCGTAAACATTATACTTTCTTGCTATCTCCTTCACGACTATCCTGTGGGTCATTACGATGTCAGCCATTGTTAAAGCATCTGCGTATCTCAGGTCTATCTCATGCTGGGAATGAGCAACCTCATGATGGGAGTATTCAACTTGTATGCCCATTGATTCAAGGGCAAGGATAGTATCTCTCCGAAGGTCTTCAGCAGCGTCCAAAGGATAATCAAAATAACCTCCTTCATCAAGTACCTCTGTCCCTGTATTGTTTTTAAAGTAGAAGTACTCGAGCTCTGGCCCAAGATATAAAGTAAATCCTTTTTTCTTAGCTTTCTCGATATTCGTCTTGAATATATATCTCGGGTCTCCCTTATATGGGGAACCATCTGGTTCATAGATGTCACAGAACATCCTCGCTACAGCCTTTTCTTTTGGCCTCCAGGGAAGCAGTGCAAAGGTATTAGGATCGGGCTTTGCAATCATGTCACTCTCATCAATTCTTGCAAAGCCTTTTATGGATGAACCATCAAAGCCCATTCCTTCGTCAAAGGCATATCCTAGTTCATCAACAGGAACAGCGAAGCTCTTGAGCTGACCATGAATGTCGCTAAACCAGAACCTGATGAACTTCACATCATGCTTTTTTACAAGTTCCAATACATCCTTTTTGTTCCTTGGTCTCTCCATAATTTTTAAAACCTCCTTTTAATTTTATAATTTTAATGTAAAAGAGACTTTATCTAAGACTTCTCTATTGCAGCTTCTTTCTTAATCTTCTCATCTATACCTCCTTGCATAATTGCTACGTTTTTTAAAACAAAAAGTTTCTACCTATATATCTAAAATCGTACCAACTATAACTTGTTGATATTATTGGGTAATATTTTAATAATATGTCTTTTTTTAAATTTCCTATTTATATGATTCATTGGCGCTCTTTAATGTTCTGAATCAATTTTTATTTCTTTTTGCAATATTAATTTTTTTATATTGCTGCTTCTCCATGTTCACCAGTCCTTATTCTTATGACATCTTCAAGAGAATAAATGAATATCTTTCCGTCGCCAATATCTCCAGTTTTTGCCTTTTCGATAATTTTAGATATTACTTTGTCAATTATTGAATCAGGGACAACAACCTCTATTTTTATCTTTGGCAGAAAATTTATCTCATATTCAGTTCCTCTATAGACTTCTACATGACCCTTTTGCCTTCCAAAACCCTTCACTTCTGTAATTGTCATACCGTAAATACCGATTTGCGAAAGTGCATTCTTTATTTCATCAAGTTTAAAAGGTTTTATAATCGCTTCTACCTTTTTCATAACTCCTCCGATAATTTATTTATGAGAATTAGTCATTGACCATTTGAAAATAATAAATTAGGTGTCTCTTTTACATGCTGTATCCGCTTTCACCATGCTGTGATATATCTAAACCGTTTACTTCAGATTCTTCGTCAACCCTAAGACCGATAAAAACATCAATAACCTTCAACAGGACTGCTGTCACGGCGAAGGAATAGACTACTGTTATAATGATTGCAGTCATCTGAGCCTTGAGGATTTCTAGATTGCCAAAGAACAAACCATTACCTATTGAAGGGTTAACGATTGTTTGTGCAAAAAAACCAACTGAAAGAGTGCCTATGATACCGCCAATACCATGAACCCCAAATGCATCAAGGGAATCATCGTATCCGATTTTACCTTTCATATTCAACGCTGCGTAGCAGACTGAACCTGCAGCGAAGCCTATAAGTAAAGCAGACATCGGTCCTACAAACCCGGCTGCCGGAGTTATTGTGGCAAGTCCGGCAATCGAGCCGGTAGCGGCACCGAACATAGTGGGTTTGCCCCTATGAAGCCATTCAATAATTACCCACATCAGTGTTGCTGCAACAGCAGATGTATGTGTAGTTACAAAAGCCATAGTGCTCAACGTACCCGCTGAAAGAGCACTTCCTGCATTAAAACCGAACCAACCAAACCACAATAACCCTGTACCGAGTACTGTCATGGGGAGGTTATGTGGATACATTGCTTCCTGTTTGTACCCTTTTCTCTTCCCGATTATAAGAGCGGCTGCGAGAGCAGATATTCCAGAAATGAGGTGCACTACAATACCACCGGCAAAATCGAAGGTGCCTAGGTTTTTCAACCATCCTCCGGAACCCCATATCCAGTGAGCTACAGGATCATATACTATTGTTGACCAGACTAAGGTGAAGACGAGGAAAGCGGAAAACTTCATCCTCTCTGCAAATGCGCCGGTAATGAGCGCAGGAGTAATAACTGCAAACATAGCCTGGTAGATCATAAAAGCGATATGAGGCACTGTTGGTGCGTAATCGGTGTTCGGCACAATCCCGACACCTTTCAGCCCAATCCAGTCAAGGCCTCCGATTATTCCGCCAATATCGGGACCAAATGACAGACTGTATCCAATCAATATCCACTGGACACTTATTATTGCAATTGTGATGAAGCTTTGCATGATTATGCTGAGAACATTTTTCTGCCTAACCATCCCTCCATAGAAAAGAGCCAGTCCGGGGGTCATCAGCATAACGAGGGCTGTAGATACCAGGATCCAAGCTGTGTCACCTGTATCAATCTTCGATGCGGCCGTCACTTCCTTTTCAGCCTGAGCAGACTGTTCACCGCCAAACACGCTAACTGCTGAACCCAGCATGATCACTATTATGAGAATACCCAAGAGTCTTTTCATAAATATCCTCCTGAAATATAATTGTCTTTTGTTCATCTCATTTTCTTATATCTAAAATCATGCCAGAATGTAACCCATTGATTTATTGAGAAAATAATTTATAGATTATTTTTTGTTTTCAGGAGTCATACAATTTTGTCAGAGATAAAATAATTTTGAATGTGTGAAATACATAATATATCATGGCCTGTAACGATGCTCGAATTAAAAGTGCATTTCTACAAATTTGTCGGGTATACAATTTTGTAGGACTTGATGGTTGTATCACCGTGAAGCTTCTCTTAAAAAAACAGGGGAATAGAGTTTTAAAAAAAAGAGACCCCCCTTACCCCATTTTTAAAAAGGATGGAAAAGTCGAGGACAGGATTTTATATTGCTGCTTCCCCTTTGTCTCCCGTCCTTATCCTGATAACATCCTCGAGAGAATAAAGAAAAATCTTCCCATCTCCGATATTACCCGTCTTTGCCTTCTCAAGAATCGTTGTGATCACTTTTTCCTGCAAGGAATCAGGAATAACTACCTCTATCTTGATTTTAGGGATAAAATTGACCTCATATTCACTTCCTCTATAGACTTCTATATGCCCTTTTTGCCTGCCAAAACCCTTTACATCCGTAACAGTCATCCCTTTGATACCAATCTCATTTAATGCATTCTTAACTTCATCGAGTTTAAGGGGTTTTATTATAGCCTCAATTTTTTTCATGGCTTGCCTCCGTTTTTTCAATAAAGGCAGAAAACGATGTCTTCTGCCCCGTATATTTATTACAAACTATAAGCCTTCTCTCCATGCTGGCTTTCGTCAAGTCCGTTAATTTCATGTTCGATATCAACTCTCAGCCCAACAGATACCTTTACGACCATGAAGATTATGAGAGTAACTGCAGCAGCATAGAACATCGTTACCCCAACGGCGATGAGCTGGGTTATTAACTGACCCGGATTTCCATATAAGAGACCCTTACCAGTTTCATTTATCGCTGGATCTGCGAATATACCGGTAAGTATTGCACCTAAAGTTCCGGCTACTCCGTGGATACCAAAGGCGTCAAGGGAGTCATCATAGCCGAGTCTTGATTTTATGGATGCAACTGAGAAATAAGGAACCATACCGGCTAAGATTCCTATGATGAGAGCTCCTTTGATGTTAACAAAACCGGCAGCAGGAGTGATAGCTACCAGACCAGCAACTGCACCTGAAGCAAGACCCAGAACAGTAGGTTTCTTGGTATGTATCCACTCAGTAAACATCCATACTACAGCAGCGACTGCGGCAGCAGTATTGGTGTTGATGAAGGCTGCACCTGCTAATCCATTTGCCGCTAGTGCTGAACCTGCATTAAAACCGAACCAACCAAACCACAGGAGACCAGCACCTGTTACAACAAGGGTTAAATTACTTGGTTTGAGAGTTGCTTCACGCCTTTTCCCTAGAACCAATGCTCCTACAAGAGCTGCAATACCTGCATTAATGTGTACAACTGTCCCTCCTGCAAAATCCAGCGCTCCTAATTTTGATAGAAACCCGCCGCCCCAGACCCAATGTGCTACGGGAAGATAAACTAAGGTCATCCAGAGTACCGAAAAAAGCAACCATGCAGAAAACTTCATTCTTTCAATGTAAGCCCCACTTGCAAGAGCAACAGTTATTGCTGCAAAAGTAAGCTGAAAGACAATAAAAATATACTCAGGGATCGTATTTGAAAGACTATTAACACCAACTCCTGAAAGGAATAGTTTTTCAGCGCTTCCGATAATTCCTCTAACATCGGTGCCGAAGGCGAATGTGTATCCGTAAATAATCCAAAGGACACTAACAGTACAGAAAGTTACAAAAGACATCGCCATAGTGTTCAGGGTATCTTTGCGCTTTGCCAATCCTCCGTAGAAAAGAGCAAGTCCTGGAATTGTCATAAGCATGACCAATGCAGTAGCTACTATCATCCAAGCTGTATCTCCTGTATCAATTTTGGTTAATTCCGGGGCTGATACGGCTTCCATAGCGGGAGCAGGCTGAGCAGGAAGAAGCTGCTCAGTTCCTGGAAGGGCAGGTGAGTTAGGGATAGCCTCTTCAACTGCAAATGTCAACCCGCTTGCAAATAAAAAAATAAAAACTGTTAATCCTATAACCAGTTTCATATGTTTTCTCCTTAAAAACAAAGCGTTAAGTTAAGTCCGCCGTAAAAAATATCTTTATCGCCATCATCGCTGATATTTTTTATTGCTTCTTCAGCATCATTACTCAGTGGAAACGAATAGGCGACTTTAGGTGTGACTGATAATCCTTTTGTCAAAGGAATACTGACGGATGCTTTGAGTTCACTGTTGTAAAAATTGGTGAATTCATCACCTTCGCTGTCTGTACCCATTACCTTATCCTCAATATTGAAACTTGCAGATGCACCTAGTTCAAGGGGGATATCCTTGGCCAAATCAAATGAATGCTTTATCGAAGCAACAATGAATGTCCCCTTGCCTTCATCGTAATCATAATAAAAAGTTAACGATGGATGGGGTAGTATGTCGTAAGAAGCTGAAACATAAATTTCCTGTGTGTCACTAGCACTATTGAGAGCATAATAGATATACCCAATCCCAATCGTTAATTTATCAAACGAGAAGTTGTAATTTGCCGTTATGTCTGTTTCAGTAATTTCTCCATGTCCGTCACCTTCATCAATCATGGAATCAGTATCATAATTAGCCCAGATATTTGAACTAAAACTACCATAATTGATACTTACTGAAGGCTGGACTACCCAGCTATTACTAAGTTTTTGGCCTCTCCATACATAATTGCTCATTACATCAACTGATACACTGCCTGATACATTTTGTTCCCCGGCATAAAGATTAACCGCGGAAGCAGAAAATATTATAAGAATCACTAGAAACACAAACCTGAACCTTTTCATTTTAAACCTCCTGATTTTAGTAATCTTAATAAAAACAGACTTTAATCAAGTATTAGTTAACTATTAGCTACCTACTACCTACTGCTTAGTGCTTACTTTTTAATTCTTTACTATCTCATCCTTTTGTATATTGTATTTTTTAACCTTATATCCGATTATCCTTTCTGTTATCCCTAGTTTTCTTGCTGCTTTTGCCTTAACCCAGTTACATCCTTTAAGAGCATTAATTATCTCCTGTTTCTCGATCTCTTTAACCCTGTCTTTTAAAGAATCCATAATTGATATTTGAATCTTATATATCTAAAACCATGCCATACTAAAGTTGTTGATTATTAAGGATTTTAATGTGTGCTTGTACTACAATTTTGTAGGTTAATACAATTTTGTATTGATTGAAGAGACGAAATCTTTTTAAGCGTTAATCTCAAATGATAGTGCAAGTCTTCATGACACCTAAACGCCGGAGGGCTTTATGATTTAGGGTGTGATATAATCTCACGAAATATAACCTAATATATAAGCCAGATGAACCTTTATTAAAGCTCAAAAAGAATTGATAGACAGGTAACCCCTAAAAAGGGAAGGGGTGTCCTCATAACAGTTATGTCTGTGCCCGATGAGCGATCTGAAGGACAGATTATTGTAAGGTAGATAGAAGAAAGGATTGGCGGTACAAGCCACTATCAATTGATGAAAAATATAGTCCCCTCTGACACCCCTTTACTAAATTCTCACTCCTTCTCTGATTTCGCTGTGATTTATAGGACAAATTCCCAGGCAAAAATATTAAAGGAAGCATTCATTTCATCAGGTATTCCTTATCAGGTGATTGGTGAAAAATATAATATTAAGAGAAAGGAGCTGTTGAGTGTCCTCGCTCTTCTTAGAGCTTTACAGAATCAAAGCGATAGAGATATCGATGGAACAATCGGGGTGACACTTGAGGAGATAGATGATGTACTAAGGAAAATATTTAATGTTTTCCTCGATACATTGCCTCTTGATGAGTTCTTAAAAGTGATCTGGGAGGAGTCTCCAATAAGGAAATATTGTAGCGAAGAAAACTTTGACATACGACAAAAAAAAGGGGATTGACTATTCGCATTCGAATTCTTAAAAAAATATTTTATTTAGAAATTGTTATACTTTAGCATTACAATGAACTCGATATTTAGAAATTCCTTTAACCAATCCAAACTGTCTTCTTGAAGTCTTTCATCCCTTCTACAATATGATTTGTAGTTCCCCTGAAGCCAATCTTTAATTCAGATTCAAGGTTAAAATACTTAAGACATGTTCCACAGGTAAAAATTTCTACTCCCATTTCCTCAAATTCCTTTATTAGAGATATAAATTCATTGTCTATCGTTGTAAGCTTCACTCCGGTATTAAGAAAGAATATTGTATGAGGAAGTTCTTTTGTTACCTTCATTGTTTCAAAAACACCCTTCATCAGAATCTTGCCGAGTTTTTCTTCTTTGCCAATGGTATCTGATCCAATTATAATTAATAAGTCTTTTTCGTTTTTTTTAGGCTTTTCTTCTTCAGAGATAATTTTGCAGGCATAACCTTTTGCTATCTTTACGCGCCAGTAGTTTTCTTCCTTCAATGTTTCTGCAAAAAAACCATTCTTTGCGGCGAATCTTTTGATGTTGGCTTCAGATGCCTCGTTATCAACGAGTATCTCAACGGTGCCCTCATTTATCTTTGCCAATGCTTCTTCTGCCATTACTACAGGTTTTGGGCAGCCAAAACCTCTCGCATCAATAAGCATACATTCCTCACGATTTGTATTTTCTTAAAATAACTATTTTAAATCTGTTATATCCAATAGTAATTTTCAATGTTTAAAACTAAATTGATAGAGTTTTCCTATCGAATTTATAAATAAACACATCTTTAAAAAATTCATTTTATATTTTTAAAACCCTTTCAATAATCGAATAAATAAAAACTATAAGTCAAATAGATAATATCTATATAAAAAGCCCAAATTATAGGTTTTTATTATCTGGTTGATTTAAGACTGATGTTTTTTGAGTAATTGCATCTTCAGCGTAGAGTTAAATCTCGACTATTTATTTGCAATAACGAAGCTGGATCTAAATGAAGGCTCTTTAAACAGGTCTAGTTGGCTTAATTGAATATTTGCTTATCTTATATCCTATCTGTCTCGGCGTAAGCCCAAGCACTCTTGCTGCTTTTGTCTGAATCCAACCAGTTCTCTCAAGCGCATCGAGAATACTGGTTTTCTCGATGTCTTCAATCCCTGCTTTTAACGATTCTTTCTGCAAGACCTCTTCGTGTGAAGGCAATTTCAAATTTATTGGCAAGTCTGAAGTGTTGATGACGCTACTGCCTGACATTACAACTAGCCTCTCAATAGTATTTTCAAGCTCTCTGACATTTCCCTGCCAGATATAATCAACTAATATTCTAAGCGCCCCTGGTGATATTGATACACTCTTCTTATTTTCATTATTGAAACGTTCAAGAAAATGTTCTACAAGAATAGGGATATCTTCTTTCCTTTCTCTGAGAGATGGCATAAAGATCGGTACTACATTCAGTCTGTAGTATAAGTCTTCCCTGAATTTACCTTTAGAGACCAGTTCTTCAAGATTCCTGCCTGTTGCTGCAATGAGTCTGACGTTAACCTTTATTGTTCTTTCTCCGCCAACGCGTTCAAACTCTTTTTCCTGTAACACACGTAAAATCTTTGGTTGTAAATTGAGAGGTAGATCACCAACTTCGTCAAGAAGTATTGTCCCTTCATCTGCAAGTTCAAATCTGCCCTTTCTTGCAGTTATAGCACCTGTAAATGCTCCTTTCTCATGCCCGAAAAGCTCTGACTCGAGTAATCCTTCAGGTATTGAAGCACAGTTGAATTTGACAAAGGGGCGTTTTGATCTCAGGCTCATATAATGAATGGCTTTTGCAATCAACTCTTTCCCTGTTCCACTTTCACCATACAAAAGAACAGTTGCCTTTGAATTTGCTACACGATGAACAGCCTCAAATACCTCCTGCATTTTATCTGAACTCCCGATTATATTTGGAAGACCGTATCTGCCTTTAAGTTCGCGTCTTAAGTTTTCCTTTTCCTGTTCTGACTCCATGTAATGTTTCCAGAGAATCACATACTGAGCAATAATAGATGCTATTATCTCTAATACCCTGATATCTTCGTCAACTGTTATTGCCTTGTCTTTAAAAATTCTGTCAACACTCATGACACCAATGGATTGTCCTTTGAAATTGATGGGAACACACAAGAAAGAAATCCCGTTTTTCCCAATCCTGGAACCTGTTTTATTAAGAAATAATGGCTCATCCCCGACATTAGGTATAACCATTGGAGAACCTTTTTCCAGAACCCTGCCAACAATACCCTCCCCGATTCTGTATTTCCCCCTTTCTATCTGCTCTTTGGTAAGTCCATGAGCAGCAACTATTCTAAGTTCTTTTGGACTATGGTCAAGGAGAAATACGGAGCCCCTTTCCATCTCAAGAAAGTCTCCAAGCACACGCATAACACGTGAGAGGTTCTTTTCGAGGTCAAAAGACGAGTTCAGGACTTTACTGACCTCAAGAAGGGCTGAAAGGATACGATTTTCTCGTATAAGGGTTTTGTTCATAGAATTATGCTTAAATACAATTTTTTTTATATATTCTCTATCATCTCCCAAACTCCGCATGGGCAGATACCGGCACAGAACCCGCACCCTATGCATTTATCATCATCAACTGTGTACTCATACGAACCGTCTTCATGTTCGATCCTGCTTATGGCACCCCAGTAACATGTTGTTTCACACATATGACAGTCGCGACATGTACCGCAGGACATGCACTTTTCTGCCTCTTTTTCAGGTGTAAAATCACCACTGCAAGCTTCATAGTACGCTGTCTTTATCCTCTCATATGGGATAACCTGTTTTATTTCAGGCCAACGGGCTGCATGCATAAGCTGATTGTGGATAGTATCTGCAGTAATCCTACCTTGTCCAATAGCATGTGTTACAAGACCTAATCGTGTAGCATCACCAATAGCAAAGACCTTTACATCGGATGTTTGTCCGATCTCATTCACCGCTATCCAGCCTCTTTCAGTGTGGATGGTAGGTGGTAAGAAATCGAGTAAAGGCACATCACCTACGGACATGATAACGAAGTCACCTTCAAGTGAAGAACCATCTTTGAAATACAGTTTCTTTTCGTTATTGTCGTATCGTTCAGTGAATTTAGGCCAGACTATTTGAGTGCCCTTTGTTTTTGCAATTTCCATTTCTTTCCCAAATGCTGCTGGTTTCTGAATATCCACTGCGATAACTGATTCAGCTCCGCAGTTGTATGCCTGCGAGGCTACATCCATTCCTACATTTCCAGCGCCTATGATGACAACCTTCTTACCGTTCAGGTCAGGTGCTTCGCCGATGTTTATGCCTCTCAGAAAATCGTAGGCTGAAACTATATGATCAGATCCAGGGAAAGGGAAAATCCTTGGCTTATGTGCACCACATGCAATGACAATAATCTCATGGGTTTTATAAATGTCATCAAAACTTTTCATGTCGGTTTTTGTATTAAGATGAATATTGACACCTATTTCTTTGAATCTTGAGAGCTCTTTTTTTAGTAACTCCTGCGGCAGTCTTTCCCTCGGTATACACAGTTCGAGCTTTCCGCCAAGCTTGTCTGTTGCTTCATAAAGATCAACAGTATGCCCTTTTAAACCAAGTTGCCATGCAGCGCTCAATCCAGCAGGCCCTCCACCAATAACCGCAATGGTATGTCCTGTTGGTTCAGCCTTCTTTGGTGCAGGAAGATCCAAAGCGAGCCTTCCCATTTTGTCTATATGCAATGGTTTATCAAACTGACCTCTTGTACAGCTTTGCATGCAGAGGTTAGGGCATATCTGTCCGCATACACTTGCTGGTAAGGGACTATATTGTAAGACCAGCTCAAGAGCATCTTTGAGTTTACCCTGTCTTATGAGAGCAGCCCTTTTATGAGATGGGATATGTGTCGGGCAGTTATATTCACAAGGTGGTGAATATTTTTCATTTGCCCAAACTGGTTTATTCCTTCTGTCTTTTCCTGTTGTAATATAAGGCAATATAGTAAGTTCGTGATCAATATATGGTGCGAATATGCCACCTTCTCCGATTTCTTTGTACCAGTAGTTCTTTCTGAAGTCAGAGGTAGAGATCTTGAACCATCTTCTTGCTCTTTTTTCTTGAGGGGTATATGCAATGAATTTTTTCCATTCGTCTGATGCGCGGGTCAGTTCGTCGTAGTATGAGAGTCTGTCAATAGCTTCAAGATAAGATTTCATATTTACGGTGAGCCATTCCCAATCCTGAGGGGAAAGGTCAAGAAGTTTAACGTCTCTCTCACTGTATTCCTTAACCGGGCCTCTGAAATAAATTGTTCCGCCTACCATCCCGACACAGGGACGGTATCCGAGGATATCGTCAGGGTTTCTTGGATGAATGCCGCAAACCACAGAGATGCCGCCTGCCTTGAATTCTGCAAATGAATCTCCGACATTCCTGAAATACCAGGACTGTGGAGGATCAAATCTCGGATTATGCTTTGTCATGGTATCGCATCGTGCACCACCGCTACCCTGAACATAAAGAATTCCCTGGGCTGCAGCATTGAAAGCCCCATTTGTAACATCACCTAAAACAGTTATCTTAGCGCCGCAGTTTATCCAGCCAATATCGTCAGATGTACTTCCCCTTACAATAATTTCAGTGCCTGGGAACCCCATGCTTCCAAGCCTCTGACCAACCGGGCCATCGATGGTAATTTTTATAGTGTCTTCCCTCGGCCAGATTCTTCCACCAATACCATGCTGTCCATCAGCTATGATATAAAGTTCCCGTGCACCTTCGCTGACTACTTGCTGGATTTGCTCTTCCAGTATACGCGATGGTATTCTGTTGCCGTTTACATTGCCGTGTATAGTGACAACTTTTCCATTTTTTGTTTTTATAATTTGTTCTTTATTCTTTTTAACACGCATAACTTATCTCTAACCTGTCTGCCATTGCTTTATCATCTATACTCAAGCCGTCAGACATGCCGATAGGAAGTTCTGTACTTCTGCCCATAGGTGCGAAAATCTTCTTCAGCTCAACATTTGCTGATCTGAAGACCTCTACCAAACGTTCTGCAACCTTATCAGAATCAAGTCTTCTGTAAAGTGTTGGATCCTGTGTTGTTATCCCCCTTGGACACTTGCCTGTATTACATAGGTTACAACGATTGTATTCATCGCCGAAACAATTTGCTGTTGCCTGCATGATATATTTGCCAACTGATACTGCTGAGGCGCCGAGCATTATCAGTGCTGCAGCATTTGCTGCTAGATTGCCTTTTTTACCAACACCGCCAGCTGCGATAAGAGGAAGTTCATTCTGCTTTCCCTGTTTTACGAGGTCAAGATAGCATTCCCTGATGTTTGATGCTATCGGATGCCCCATTTTATCAATAGATACATTGTAAGCAGCGCCGGTACCACCATCTTCACCATCAATAGAAAGCGCTGCAGCATAGGGATTTCTCGCAAGATTATTTAAAACCGCTCGAGCTGTTTTTGTCCCGGAGATTTTCGGATAAACAGGAACCCTGAACCCCCATGCCATTGACATGGATTGAATCATCTTTGCAACTGCTTCCTCGATTGAATACTTAGTTTGATGAGTTGGGGGTGATGCAAGATCAACAAACTGTGGTACGCCGCGAATGCCTGCAATGAGTTTAAGAACCTTCTGAGCCATCAATAGGCCACCATCCCCTGGCTTTGCTCCCTGTCCATATTTAATTTCAATTCCAGCAGGATCTTCAACCATATAGGGTATCGAATGAATAATTTCGTCCCAGCCAAAATAACCAGAAGCAATCTGGAGTATAATGTATCTGAGATATCGTGATTTCAGGAGTCTTGGCGGCACTCCGCCTTCCCCTGTACACATTACGACAGGAAGACCGTCGATTTCATTCAGATATGCAACACCCATAGCAAGTCCTTCCCACATGGAGGGTGAAAGCGCACCCATGGACATGCTACCGATCATTATTGGAAAAATTTCACGCACGGGTGGAATAAAATTACCATTTTCTCTGTCAATGATAAGTTTACCATTGGTTTTTTTCAAAGGCAGTTCCTCAGGTGGTAAGATTCTCCCCAGAAGGGTTCTGATACGGAACTCATGTCTTCCTGCATCTAAAGCAGGGTCTGTTAGCATAGATATTCTTGTGAATTTGAGTCTGTCGAGAGTTGATATAGAGGGATCGTTTCTCCTGCCGCCTCTTCTATAACTTTCTCCACCTCTATTTTTGAAATGCAGAAATTTATTATTGGGGTTATATTCAGGCTCTATTGCATCATTTGGACATACAAGGGTGCATGTTCCACAACCTGTACAATACCTGTTTATATCTGTTACCTGTTCAATGACATGGACAATATTTCTCACAGCTTTAGGGGTTGGCATAGGTCCTTCTGACATAACCATTCTCTGAACCTTGACAGTCGGTTCAATCGCTTTTATTGGGCAGACTGCAGTACATCTGCCACATCGTGTGCATCTGTCATCTCTCCATCGGATAATATACGGAAGTTCCTTTAGTGAAAGCTGATGATTATAGTCTAATTTTGTAGCTGGCTCCATACCTTTACCTCCTCTGCCTGAGGTTTGACGATTACCATGTCATATTTCATAGGAAATATATCCTCTGACTTGTTTCTTTTAGGGATGATGCTGTCGAGTCCGCATTCCTCAGACATCAATGCATATTTGCCTTCTACTCCGCCAACAACACCGGGACGAAGTTTCTTTGAATCGTGTACCATGAAACACGTACCATCTGGGGTAAATCCAATAACAACATTTGGACCATCTATACAGAGAGGTCTTAGGGACTGTTTCAGAAGTCTTAAAACGTCTC
Organism: Nitrospirae bacterium RBG_13_39_12; assembly: GCA_001805125.1. Taxonomy (GTDB): domain Bacteria; phylum Nitrospirota; class Thermodesulfovibrionia; order Thermodesulfovibrionales; family SM23-35; genus RBG-13-39-12. The sequence goes on along the minus strand of MHEF01000143.1, from coordinate 1,006 downwards.
TGTCTTCCCTTGTATGAATTTCTTTATCTTTAAGTGGTGTTATGACATCCTTATAATATGTCAAAGGCAAACCAAGCTGACGGACAGAATAGTGTAGTATATGTGTAAAAACCTCGCTGTCACTGTTATAGCCTATATATCCTGGGAAGCCCCTGCTCATTAAGAATTCTCTTATTGGAACAAATGCTGTATTCTCTCCATTTGTCATAGAGCAATATCCCTGAATAAAAAAAGGATGACAGGCATATAAATAGATTGCATAATTTGTATTTTGTCTGCCCTGTGCAAATATGACCTTTGCCTTCAAGTGGACCTTGTCAAGCCCGAAAAATTCAGCAAGCTGAAGTGGATCTCCAACCTCTTTCAGAGTAATCACATCTGGGTAGAATGAAAAAGCAAAGATTGATTCATCTGGCTCACCAATCTTTCTCAATGTGAGGCGTATGTTCATAAGGAGATGTTCTTTCTCTTTCATTGGTTTGCTTTGATATGACTTAGGATAATCATATATTCTTGCAAAATAATGATCGCGAGGGGTTATCCCCTTTAACTGTTTTATCTTTGGGGCCCATACATCGATAAGTTTAAAACCAGCTTTATCCATAAAATCATCCAGTGTTTTAGCGCCTTCTTTAGAACATATCCCCGAGAGAATGGGATATTCCTTAAGTTCTTCAAAATGGCCTCCGAGGTCCTTCATTGTAAGACCGAGACCCGAGCCATCATGTCCCTCTTTCATTGTTTCAAGTGCCATAACATTCTCCAGCGGAGAGAAATATTTGCTCGATGTAATAGCGGCGAGTCTGCACATTTTATTTACCTCAAAAATCCAAATTACCCTGTTTATTTAAAAAAGTTATCAAAAAATACAACGGCAAACGGTTACCGTATGTATAGAATAATTAATTAAGACAATTTTGTCAAGTAAAAAACAATTTTGTAAGATTAACGGCCTTTTATAATCAGTTTTATTGATATTCAATTTAAAAAGTGTAAGAATATTTTA
>MHEF01000142.1:44479-66322 GCA_001805125.1 Nitrospirae bacterium RBG_13_39_12 | reverse complement strand
TCTTCTTCGCCACTTTCTTCTTTACTACTTTCTTTGCTACCTTCTTCTTTACTACCTTCTTCTTCGCTGCTTTCTTCTTTACCATTTCTACCTCCTCCCCTTTTTAGGTTATTTGATGGATATCACTCCTTTATTATCTGTTATTAATAATCTACTTTATTGAACTTTTTTTCAATCCTTTTTTTATCTTTAATTTTTTCATGTTATCCAATTTATTCAATATCATCGCATCCTGTGTTCCCAGCATCGATCTTCTTATATGTTTAAAGAGATCTACCAACTATTCCTCTGAAAGGGTTACTAATTTTTTCCTTTTATCCAGGCATGACAAAAATGCTTCTATTTTCTTAGTATTTTTTTCGAATTTTGAAAGACATATTCTAAAATCAGACTTGCTGATAATAAATGTCCCTCGTAAATAAGCTGTAATTGCCAGGTACAAACTATCGGAATTCTTATAGCAATAGCTGCCTTTGGTTAGATAAAGTTTTATAAAACTTTTTAAATCTTCTTTTATCTTTTTCTTGTCCATTTTCTTAGACCCTGCTTAAGCGTCTCTGCTGTTTTTGCTCAGAAAACATTTTTTTAATAGTTACAGTTTTGGATCAGCTATCCTCTACCACAACTATATTGTAACGGTTTAATCCGGTTCTATCAAGCATTTACTTTGAAAGAAAGTCTCATCTGTTATAGGCAACTTAGTAATAGTTTCTTCCCTCTGCGAATTGACAGCTTCTCCATATTTATGTTTTAATATATAACCTTTAAGAATGGCCCTGTGAGGCTGGAAAGGTAAAGGAGGCAGCGTAAGCTGCAATGATACAAATAAGGACAAGCCTTCCGCTTAAAAAGAGGAAGGTTTTTTTATGCCTGCTCAACAATGATTCGGATATTCCAAAGTCTTTAATATTTAAACATATAAATAACGGAGTTGAAAAATGCCTAAAGAACTCTTGAATAAGAATGATATAGACAGGGCTTTAACAAGGATTGCTCATGAAATAATAGAAAGAAACAAAGGGACCGAGAAACTTTTTCTTGTTGGCATCCAGAGAGGAGGTGTACACCTTGCAAAAAGACTTGCTTCAAAGATAAATCTGATTGAAAAAAAGGATATTCCTGTCGGTTCTCTGGATATAGCATTTTACAGGGATGATCTGAATATAAGAAAAGAGCAGCCTATTGTCAGAAGAACCGAAATCTCCTTTGAAATAACTGACCTGAAAATCATTCTCGTTGACGACGTCCTGTTTACAGGGAGGTCGATAAGGGCAGCCATGGATGCTCTGACAGATATGGGAAGACCTGCGTGTATCCAACTTGTAGTCTTAATTGACAGGGGACACCGGGAGCTCCCGATAAAGGCAGATTATGTGGGAAAAAATATTCCCACTGCAATAAGCGAAAAAATTGAGGTTAACCTTGTTGAAGAAGGGTTAGAAGACAGAGTAATACTCGAAAAACCTGGGAACGATGGAGTAAAAAAATGCTGAATAGAAAAGATCTTCTTGGCATAAAGGAACTCGAAGTAGAAGAGATAAACCTTATTCTCGATACTGCTGCAGGTTTTAAAGACGTCCTTGGCAGGGATATAAAAAAGGTTCCTACCCTGCGTGGCAAAACCGCGATTAACCTTTTCTTCGAACCATCAACAAGGACACGGACTTCTTTCGAACTTGCAGCAAAAAGACTTAGTACAGATGTTATAAATTTTTCCGTGCCTACAAGCAGCGTTGTCAAAGGAGAGAGTCTTATTGATACCGCCCTAACAGTACAGGCCCTCGGTGCCGATTTTATAATAATAAGGCATTCATCATCCGGTGTACCACATTTACTTGCAAAAAACCTCAGGGCTTCAGTTATAAATGCAGGGGACGGTACAAATGAACATCCAACGCAGGCACTCCTTGATGCTTTTACAATAAGGGAGAAAAAAGGGGAAATAGAAGGGCTTAAGATAGCAATTATTGGAGATATAGCACATAGCAGGGTTGCGAAATCAAATATTTATTGCCTGAAAAAGCTAAATGCAAAAGTAAGGTTAATCGGCCCTCCAACTTTAATACCGAAAGAGACAAAGGAGATAGGTATAGAAGTCTTCCACAATATTGAACATGGTCTGAAAGATGTAGATGTTTTGATGATGCTAAGGATACAGATGGAAAGACAGGGTAAAGGTTTCTTTCCGTCTGTTGAGGAGTATTCCAAAAACTGGGGACTTACGTCAGAAAGACTTTCACTCGCAAAGACTGATGCTGTGGTTATGCATCCCGGACCAATGAACCGTGGGGTTGAAATTACATCAGAAATCGCAGATGGGCCGAATTCTTTAATTCTTGACCAGGTCACTAATGGCCTTGCAGTCAGGATGGCAGTAATGTACCTGCTGGGAGGGGTTAAAAGATGATCAACTTATTGATAAAAAACGGGCGTATTATTGATCCTTCACAAGGGATTGACGGGATTGGTGACATTTTAATTGAAGCTGGAAAGATTAAAAAAGTCAGAATCCAGAAATCAAAATTCAGAAAAGAAACAAAAAACACTGATCTAAAAATCCTGAGCGAAGAACTTAAAACTATTGATGCCAAGGGCCTTATAGTAATGCCTGGACTTATCGATATGCATGTGCACTTAAGGGAACCCGGTTTTGAATATAAGGAAACCATAAAAACAGGGACAATAGCGGCAGTTAAGGGCGGCTTTACAACTGTCTGCTGCATGCCAAATACATACCCTGTCAATGACAATGCAAGTGTCACAGAATTCATAATAAGAAAGGCTGCACAGGAAGGTTGTTGTATTGTCCTACCCATTGGTGCCATAACCAAGGAACAGAAGGGCGAAGAACTTGCAGCAATAGGCACAATGAAAAACGAGGGGTGCATCGCATTCTCTGATGATGGACATCCTGTATTAAACAGCCTGATTATGAGAAGGGCACTTGAGTATTCAAAGACATTTGATGTACCGATAATCTCGCACTGTGAGGATTTAACGCTTTCTGAAAACGGAGTAATTAACGAAGGATTAATTTCTCTAACACTCGGTTTAAATGGAATACCTTCTGAGGCAGAGCAGATAATGGTTTTCAGGGACATTTCATTGGCAGAGCTTACAGGCGGTAATTTACATATTGCTCATGTATCAACAGAAGGCTCGGTAGAAATAATCCGGGATGCAAAGAAAAGAGGGATAAATGTAACAGCAGAGACATGCCCTCATTATTTCAGTATTACTGAAGAAGCTGTTAGAGGTTACGATACAAATGCAAAAGTAAATCCCCCTTTGCGTACAAAAAGAGACATAGAAGCCATAAAGAATGGCTTAAAAGACGGAACGATTGATGTGATTGCTACAGATCATGCCCCGCACCACAGGGATGAAAAGCTGAAAGAGTTTGATATGGCCCCTTTTGGCATATCAGGACTTGAAACAGCATTAGGTTTAAGCCTCAGACTTGTGAAAGAAGGCATCCTAACACTCAGCCAGCTGGTTGAAAAATTAACGCTGAATCCAGCCAGGATTTTGCAGACAGACAAAGGCTCTCTGAAAGTAGGCAACGATGCACACATTGTTATAGTGGATGGAAATAAAGAATTTAAGGTAGAGGCTGAAAAGTTTGTCTCGAAAGGCAAAAACACACCTTTTGAAGGATGGGTTCTAAAAGGAATGCCTGTCATAACAATATCTAAGGGAAGAGTCTATGAGTGGTAAAGCACTATTAGTACTTTCTGATGGGATTTATTTTGAAGGCAAAAGTTTTGGTCACAAAGGCGAGGCAATAGGCGAAGTCGTATTCAACACTTCCATGACAGGCTACCAGGAGATACTCACCGATCCTTCCTACAAAGGCCAGATTGTTACAATGACATATCCCCAGATAGGCAATTACGGGGTAAACGAAGAAGATATAGAATCTTTAAATGGCCCTAAGGTAGAAGGCTTTGTCGTCAAGGAATATCTTGATTTTCCATGTAACTGGAGAGCTTCTCTGTCTCTTGGTCAATATCTCAAGAACTACAAAATAGTTTGCATAGAAGGTATTGATACAAGGGCATTAACAAGTCATTTAAGAGATCAAGGTGCTCAGATGGGTATAATCTCCACTATAGATCTGGACCCGTCAAGTCTACTCAAAAAGGTCAGAGAACATCCCGGGATATCAGCATTTGACCTTGTAAAGGACGTTACAACCAAAAAGGTTTATTCATGGAACAAAGGTACCTGGAAATGGCAGCCTCCTCAAACAGAAGTCAGAAGTCAGAAGTCAGAAAGTCAGAAAAATCCCCCCTTACCTTCTTTTACCAAAGGGGGGCAGTGGGGGGTTACTAATTCTGAACTAAAAAGGGTTGTTGTCTATGATTTTGGTGTTAAGTTCAATATTTTAAGAAACCTTGCAAAATCAGGTTTTGAAATCACTGTTATACCTGCTCAAACACCTGCCGAAGTAGCGCTTGAGATGAATCCTGATGGAATAGTCTTAAGCAACGGGCCTGGAGATCCTCAGACAGTAACCTATGCTATTAAAAACGCAAAAAAGCTCATTGGTAAAAAGCCCATTTTCGGAATCTGTCTCGGTCATCAGATTCTTGGGCTTGCAATGGGCGGCAGGACATATAAGCTCAAATTTGGTCATCATGGCGGCAATCACCCTGTTATGGATCTATCCACGGGAAGGGTTGAGATAACATCCCAAAACCATAATTACTGCGTTGATATAAGAAGTCTTAACAGTCATGTACGGCTCACACACAAAAACCTATATGATGGAACTGAAGAAGGCATGAGCCATATGGAACTGCCTATTTTTTCTGTCCAGCACCATCCAGAAGCTGGTCCCGGACCAAATGATTCTGCATATCTTTTTAAGAGGTTCAGGAAATTAATAGAGACAGGATAACTTGCCAAAAAGAACCGACATAAAGAAGATTCTCCTTATAGGTTCCGGCCCTATAGTTATAGGCCAGGCATGTGAATTCGATTACTCCGGAACTCAGGCTTGTAAAGCATTAAGAGAAGAGGGTTATAAAGTTGTTCTTGTTAATTCCAATCCCGCAACAATTATGACAGATCCTGAGACTGCTGATGCAACATACATAGAACCTCTGACTGCGGAAATCCTCGAAATGATAATAAAAAGAGAAAGGCCTGATGCACTTATCCCAACAATGGGAGGACAGACTGCTTTAAACTTATCTGTCGAACTGGCTGAAAAGGGTATTCTTGACAAATATAAAGTTGAACTTATCGGTGCAAAGCTCGGTGCTATAAAAAAGGCAGAGGACAGGGAACTTTTCAAGGAAGCGATGAAAAATATAGGCCTTGAGGTGCCTGCGTCTGCATATGTCGGTTCACTGAAATACGGACTCAATGCAATAGAAGGTATCGGATTCCCAGCAATCCTCAGGCCTTCATTCACTCTTGGAGGAACTGGTGGAGGAATAGCTTATAACCTTGAGGAATATAAAGAACTACTTGTAAGAGGGCTAAAACACAGCCCCGTTAATCAGGTACTCGTTGAGGAATCAGTCCTCGGCTGGAAGGAATATGAGCTTGAAGTTATGCGCGACGGAAAAGACAATGTCGTTATCATCTGTTCTATAGAGAATTTCGACTCTATGGGAATACACACGGGTGATTCAATTACAGTTGCGCCCGCCCAAACCCTTTCTGATAAGGAATACCAAAGGATGCGAGATGCATCTATTGCAATCATACGCGAGATAGGTGTTGATACAGGCGGGTCTAACATTCAGTTCGCAATTAATCCAAAAACCGGCAGAATGGTTGTAATCGAAATGAATCCCAGGGTATCAAGGAGTTCAGCCCTTGCGTCAAAAGCAACTGGCTTCCCTATAGCAAAAATCGCAGCAAAACTTGCAGTTGGTCTTACACTCGATGAGATACCCAACGACATTACCAGGGAAACCCCAGCATCTTTTGAACCTACAATAGACTATGTTGTGACGAAGTTCCCAAGGTTTGCTTTTGAAAAATTCCCTGAAGCTGATCTAACACTAACTACACAAATGAAATCTGTTGGCGAAGCAATGTCAATAGGAAGAACATTCAAGGAGTCTCTTCAAAAAGCAATAAGGAGCCTGGAAACTGAAAGCTACGGCTTCGAAGACATCAATGCTGATTTAAACATGATCAAGGCAAAACTAAAGACCCCTAATTCTGAGAGAATTTGGTATATTGCACAGGCAATCAGAGAAGGGATGGATATTAATGATATACATGAGTTTACATGGATAGACCCCTGGTTCCTGCAAAATATAAAACAGATAATAGATATGGAAGAAAAAATAAAGGATTATGCCAAAGGTATAAAAAAGGAAGAGAGCCCGAGTTTAGCCCCGTATTTAATCCCGAGAGATCTATTAACAGATGCTAAAAGGTCTGGTTTTTCAGACAGAAGGATTGCTGAGTTGCTTAATGTACAGGAAACTGACATCAGGCATTTAAGACAACAATATAAAATGCATGCAGTTTATAAGATGGTAGATACTTGCGGTGCAGAATTTGCTGCATATACACCATATTTATACTCTACATATGAGGTGCCCTTTTTTAAGATCGCTGATTTAAATCCGAAATTTAATGGGTGTGAATCCAAACCTGGCAGTAAAAAAAAGATTATTATTCTCGGCTCCGGTCCTAACAGGATCGGACAGGGTATTGAGTTCGACTATTGCTGCGTACATGCGGTTTTTGCCCTCAAAGAACTGGGGTTTGAGACCATAATGATTAACTGCAATCCCGAAACAGTCAGCACAGACTATGATACAGCTGACAGGCTTTACTTTGAGCCCCTTACAATAGAAGACGTTTTAAATATTATTGATACCGAAAAACCTGAAGGTGTCATAGTACAGTTTGGAGGTCAAACACCCCTTAAACTTGCTGTACCACTTGAAAAAGAAGGTGTAAAAATCCTGGGGACATCTCCTGACTCAATAGACCGTGCAGAAGACAGAAAACGATTCAGGGAACTGCTCAATAAGCTCAATTTAAAGCAAGCCCAAAGCGATACTGCATTGTCTGTTGAAGCTGCAATACACGCAGCAGCCATGATAGGATACCCTGTGATGTTAAGGCCTTCCTATGTCCTAGGCGGCAGGGCTATGGAGATAGCATATGACGAAAAATCTCTAACGGAATATATGAAACGTGCTGTAAAGGCATCTCCTGAACATCCTGTGCTTGTAGATAAGTATCTCGAAGATGCGATAGAGGTTGATGTTGACTCTATATCTGATGGCAGAGACGTAATAATCGGGGGGGTGATGGAACATATCGAAGAGGCAGGCATCCACTCCGGAGACTCGGCATGCTCGCTTCCGCCACATTCCTTAGGAAAAGATACTATTAAAGAGATTAAAAAACAGACAAAGGCACTTGCTAAAGAACTGAATGTAGTTGGCCTGATGAATGTTCAGTTCGCTGTTAAGAACCATGACATTTATGTACTTGAAGTGAACCCGAGGGCATCGAGGACAGTACCCTTTGTAGGAAAAGCAACAGGCGTCCCGCTTGCAAAGATTGCGGCAAAAGTAATGGCTGGTAAGACACTGAAAAAACTAGGCATTACAAAAGAGAGGATTTTTAAACATGTCGCTGTCAAAGAAGCCGTCTTCCCATTCGACAGGTTTCATGGAGTCGATACCATACTTGGCCCCGAGATGAAATCTACTGGAGAGGTGATGGGAATAGATGTCGACTTTGGTCATGCATTTGGAAAATCCCAGATATCAAGTGGCAACAGAATCCCCTTATCCGGTAAGATTTTCATAAGTCTAAAAGATAAAGACAAGCCTCTTTCAGTCCCGATTGTAAAAAAGCTTTTCGAACTCGGACTTTCTGTATCTGCAACCAGAGGTACTGCGGCTCATCTCAAAAAACATGGGCTTGATGTAGAAGTCATTAACAAAGTTGCTGAAGGTAGGCCGCATATCGTAGACTTAATCAAAAACAAAGAAATCAATTTTGTAATTAATACAGTCAGTGGCGCCCAGGCCCAGAAAGATTCATTTTCAATACGACAGAGCGCCCTTCAGTACAAAGTGCCTTTTACAACAACAATATCAGGAGCTATTGCAGCGGTAAATGCTATCGAGATGTTTAAAAACAAGCAGGTTAATATTAAGTCTATACAGGAATACCATAAAACAAAGTAAAAGACCATGTTATTCTTTTTTTTTATTTTCAAGATTTCCTGTCTTCTGTTATCCAAAAATTTGAATGTAATTTGCTGAAAATATTTTTTATAATATAAAAGAGGACACATGCGGATCACAGAAAGCTCTCTACTAAAATACATCCCTTTTATTTTTCACTGATATGAAGGACAAAAACAAAAATATTGAACAAATACTATCTGAACACCTTGCTTATTTAAAACAGGAAGAAATCAAACAGAAACAGGATGAGGATATATTAAAAGAAAGAGAACTCTTTCTAAGCAACATCCTTGACAGCATTCAGAATGGAATCAGTATTCTCGATAAAGATTTGAATATTCTTTTTGTTAATCAAACCATGAAAAAATGGTATGCCCACCAATCACCTCTTATAGGAAAAAAATGCTACGAGGCATATCACGGTCGAATAAAGCCATGCGAGATCTGTCCAAGTATTCGCACCCTGAATAGCAAAAAACAAGACCTAGAGTTAGTACCATTGACCGGACCGACAGGTATCAACGGATGGCTTGAGCTCTACACCTTCCCGTTTATGGATTCTAAAACAGGTCAAATTTTAGGTGTTATTGAATCTGTCCATGATATTACTGACCGGATGAATGCAGAGCAAAATATTCTCCAGGCTAAGAAAGAATGGGAGCACACCTTCGATACAGTCAGGGATTTAATCTTTATCACTAACAGGGAAGGGGTGATAAGGCGGGTAAATCGCGCACTGGCTGATAAGTTAGGAGTTCAGCCCCAGGACCTTATTGGTAAATCCTGCTGGCAGATATTCAGATGTAAGAATAAAGGGACAGAAAACTGTTCCCTTACAAAAATTCAACAGGGCACATCTATAAGAGAACAAGAAGCAAAAATTCCTTTTCTCGGCATGTGGGTAATTGCCCATGTTTACGCTGCATATACACCTTCCAATGAGTTACAATACATTATTCATACATATAGAGATATCACAGAACACAAGATGCTTGAAGAACAGCTGCTCCAGTTCCAGAAGACAGAAGCAGTGGCCAGATTAGCAGGCGGTGTAGCACATGAATTCAATAACCTCTTAACCGGGATAATCGGAAACCTTAGTTTAGCTAAATCGGAACTCAAGAAAGAATCAGAAGAACACCGTTTTATTGAAAGTGCTTATACGGCTGCTGAAAAAGCTTCGGGCCTTGTTAGAAGTCTACTTACATTTTCAGGCAAACTGCAGGTTACTTATAGTCTACTCTCGGTTAACGACGTAGTTTTAAAGGTTGTCAGTTTGCTCAGGGAGACAACAGACCCTCGCATCAAGATAGTAGTTTACAACGATAAAGAACCCTGGACAGTTATGGCAGACCCATCACTGATAAACAATATGATGATAAGCTTGCTCATAAATGCCCGTGATACCATCACTGAGTGTATTGAAGGACTTTTCAGGAATGAATGCAAGGAAAAAGATTTGTTCTTTATCACAATAAACGTAGAAAATGTCAAAGTAGATGATAAATACTGCAAGTCGCATGTTGATGCCCGGCCCGGAGAGTTCATACTTATTACAATATCCGACAACGGCCGGGGCATGGATACAGAAACCCAGCAGCGTATCTTTGAGCCTTTCTTTACTACACGGGAAATGACCAAAGGGAAAGGACTTGGACTGGCTACTGTTTACGGAATAGTAAAGCAGTATCATGGGTGGATTGCTGTTGAAAGTAAGTTAGGTGAAGGTACAACGTTTAAAGTATATCTGCCGCGTGCCAAACCAATGTAAAATTTCACCTCGTAAAACTATATCCTCACTACATCAATCCCTCTGAAATTGAAAAGCTCAAATAATTACTTAATTTTATTAATAGTTTTGTGAAAAGTAAACTGACCATCTTACTCTTTCTGTGGATATGAGGATCACTTGTTATTTACATATTTATAATTCCTTGCAATTGTTGAGAAATATTGATAGAAATATATATGTTTGTGCAGAAAATGCTGAACGATTTTCATATTCAAGGGAAAACTACTCACACCTTTATCAATCAACATGCAAATCCTGACCCGTAGATTTCTTGTTGCGCTCCTTCTTGTCATCGCCTCCATCGTCCTCATCGTGATGGCAGGCGTCATGGGGCTCGGAAAGAAAATCGGGGCGCCGGGTCTCGATGCCTTGATTTTCAGGGGACTCGAGTGCTTCCTGGCTCACGAAAAGACCGGTCCCTTTCCTGATACCACACTGCCCGGAGATATCGAAAGGATCGTGGGAACATGGTCGGGTCTCAGTGATGTCGACGGTACCACATGGCGTTTTACCTTCGAGCAAAATTACGCGGTCTACGTCAGCAGTTCAGCAGGCTATTACTGCCAGGGCACTGCGTTTGTTCATTGGAAACTCGGACTGACCGACGGCGCCGTCCGGGTACCTCCCGGCTGGTCTGTGCTGGACCTGGACGTCATACAGTCTTCGGAGCTCTCCCATAGAAACAACATTTCTCTGGGTGCTTATTCATCGCATGAAAACCTGTTGAAATACTGTTTTTGTGAACCGGGCAGGATGGTGAGACCTATTACTGATGAGTCGCGTGAGGGAATACGCTGTTTCGAGCTTACAAAGGTCGGGGCCGGCGGGAATATTCCTGCCGGTAGGCCACCGTCTGTTCCGGAAAAATCTTCTTCGGTTTCAGCCCGGAATATTTCTCCTCTTGGACCATCAACTGAAGGCCCTCTTTCTCCGTTGATGACAGGAACGGCGGATATAATTATCGACGGGGTAAGAGAGATATTTACGCTCAGGACTGATCCGGGCTCGACGACGGATGTTTCCAATCCGCACCGATCGACACTCCAGTTCCAGTCCCATGGAGCGCAGTTTCCCTCGGCACGAAGAATCGAGATCACCTTCGATGCTACAAAAACGGGCAGGCATTATGCTGACGGGTTTGCCTATGTCGAGAACCTCTTTATGGCGGAAAAAATCCCTGTAGGCAGTGAAATATCCGGAGAACCCGCAGCCGTTTTCCTCTATATTGCTGACGGCGGACGCATCTTTCCTCCGAGGTTGAGCTGCGACGTGAATATCATGGCTCCCGGTACGGGCTCCGATAATATCCTGTTCGAAGGCAGCCTGTCAGACTGCACCGTTTCTTCAGCCGGAGAGTCGCACACAATGTCCTCTGTCAAATTTTCCGTAAGGGGAAGAAACAAACGATGAACTTCCTATACTCGTGCTGCCGTTATGCCACCTTTGTTGCCCTGATGCTTCTGATCATGCTTCCTGATGAAAGCCAGTGTGCTCAGAAGACTGAAGAGATTATCAGGGTCACAAATTTCCATGCCCGGATTCTTGTGAAGGATGACGGTACTTTCGCCGTGCATGAGACGATGAGGATATTCACCAATGGCGTAACATTTGAGCATGGACAGTATCACACACTTTCAGGGATATACCGCTCTATCAGCAGCCGCATTCAGGGTAGACACGCTTATTACCGGATCATGGGGTTCGAGGTGACCGGTGCGACGATGGATGGACAGCCCATTCCCTATTTAGTAAAGACATACGGTTCGTGGTTTACGAAGTACGTATTCCTTGGACCACGGGGTCTCTCACTCTCTCCCGGAGTCCACGAGTTCACCCTCGACTATATAACAGACCGGCACATTGACTTTTTGCCGGATCATGATAAATTCTTCTGGTGGGTCTTCGGTAAAGGTAACCACGGCTGGGCAACGTCTGTGGACACGGTAGCAATCACAGTAATCCTGCCCGAAGGCAGCTACGGGATCATCGCAAGTCTTGAGGACCATTCCTGGAACGAGGGCACGGGGAAGATCCCTGAACTCCTTCGCCGCGCCATTGAATCAGGAGAGTCGAGCGTACTCAATTACGGCATGGTTCTATCGGAGAAAAAACCGTATCTTTCTATAGTAGTGAGCATGCCGAAGGGAACTGTCCGGGAGCCGGATATCTCCCAACATATGGTATTTTTCTTCCGTGACATGGCGAGCTACCTGCCTGCGCTGATCGGACTCACGGTGTTCTTTCTCTATTATCTCATAGTCTGGGCCCGCGTCGGACGTGATCCTGAACGTAAGGCAGTCGTCCCACTCTACAGACCTCCCGCAGACTGCTCGCCTGCTGTTGCACGGCGTCTTTCTACAATGGGATACGACCGCACCGTCTTCACTTCAGCTCTTCTGAATCTGGCCTCAAAGGGTATTATCATGATTTTACATCGGGGTGGGGGATATACCGTGGAAAAAACAGGTGCCGCGAGGAGCGGGATTTCGCCCGACGAACAGGTTCTCTATGACGCACTCTTTGGAGATGGCATGGAACAGACCGGTCTGTCTGAAAAGAGGGTGTTGGACGCGGTAACGATCGATCGCGCCTACAGGAAGCATCGACGCCACTTGCTGTCATCTGTCAGCAAGCGATTCTTTCTCAGGAATGCCAGATATGTTGTTCCCGGTATCATCATCTCTCTGATTGTAGCTGCGGTGAACGCCGAAATTGTGGATGTGGAAGGCAGCTATGTCAGGGACCTGACAGCTCTTGGCCTCTGGACGATCCTGGCCGGCTTCATCTGCAGGTTTCTCTCGAGAAAAAATGTCCTGGAGCTTAAGAAGCCGTCCAATTTGATCTATCTCATGCTCCTTTTCCCCGCTGTTTTGTATTCCGTTGCCGTAACAATCAGCCACGCTTTCGAAGTCTTCGATATCCGGCAGCTCATGTTCCTTGTCCCTCTCTTCATCATGTTAACAGCACATGTCGTGTTCCTATTTCTCCTTAGGGCACCGACACCCCTTGGAAGAAAAGTCCTTGATGAGATCGAAGGGTTCAGGACCTATCTTGCAGCGGCTGAAGGAGACAGGCTCGACAGGATGACACCTCCCGAAAAGACGCCGGTATTGTACCAGGCATACCTGCCGTATGCCCTTGCCCTTGGCGTTGAGAACAGATGGTCCGAAAAGTTTTCCGGAGAAATCGACGAGACCTACACCCTTCCGCCCCTCGATGTCTTTATCAGCGCTCTTTCACGGCTTTTCCCATCGAAGCGCTAATGTCGATACATCTGCCGAGACGTATCCACAATTACCATAATCAGGAAAGTGTAAAAGCATGCAGTACTTCAAATATTTTCTTTGCTTCTGACCCGTCAAGCCATTATAATGCAACGCTTCTTTGGACTCTATATGTTAAGAGTAAACTTGCATGTTTTTGTGCAGTGCATTGTGATTACATAAATAAACCAAATTCTGTCAGCCTGAAGTAGATAGGGGTTTTGCATTCCATATGACCGGCATGTATGATAATCAACTGAACTTTTATAATGATTGAAAAATTATAAATCCCGGTAAGAAAAGTTATCGAGTTGACAGTGATTATGTCATCTGCAAAAATATTTAATCTATGATTAAACAACTTGAAGTAAAAATTTTAAATGGTAATTCGATATCAAGAGAAGATGCCTCATATATATCTGAAGTTTCGGTGCCGGACATCTTCGAACTTTTTATATCCGCAAACAAGATAAGAAACCATTTCATTGGAAACAGGGCGGAACTGTGCTCCATTATCAATGCGAAATCAGGTGCATGTCCTGAGGACTGCTCCTTCTGCGCCCAGTCATCGAAGAGCGGAGCTGAGATAAATGTATACTCGCTCCTCGACAAAAAAACAGTAATACAAAAGGCAAAAGAGGCAAAACAATCAGGTATAAAGAGGTTCTCTATTGTTACGAGTGGAAGAAAGGTTTCGAAAAAAGACCTTCTTGCTATAGCAGAAATGATTTCAGAAATCAGGGATGCAGGGCTTCTTCCATGTGCAAGTCTTGGTTTGCTCAGGGGAAAAGACCTCTCGCTACTCAAATCAGCCGGGCTTGAACGTTATCACCATAATCTTGAAACATCTGAAAGGTTTTTCCCCAAAATATGCACTACTCATAGTTACGCTGATAAACTTAAAACTGTTGACGCTTCGAAATCTGCTGGTCTTTCAATATGCTCTGGCGGAATATTCGGCATGGGTGAGACCTGGCGGGACAGGATTGACATGGCGTTTTTGCTTAAAGAACTTGATGTTGACTCTGTACCGATAAATTTTTTAATACCTATTAAGGGAACTTCTCTTGAGAATAGAGACTTCCTCCATCCATTTGATGCATTAAAGATTTTAAGCCTGTATCGTTTCATTCTTCCGCAAAAAAGGATCAGGATCTGCGGAGGAAGGTTCCAGATACTAAATGAATTCAATTCAATGGTTTTCTTCGCAGGGGCTGACAGCCTTCTTACAGGAAATTATCTGACCACCACGGGAAGAAGTTATGAGGACGATCTCAGACTGATCAAGTCATACGGCCTTACTACGTAGATTGCTTTATTTTTTGAGAAACCATGCTCTTGGATTCAGCCAGAATATGCTTTAAAAAAATATTATATGTTCCGGGAAGTGTTCTTTTTTTATGGGTTATAATATAAAAATTCCGTTTCATCTGAAGGTCTGAGAGTTTTATTTCTTTAAGTATCCTGTATTTCAACTCATCAGTTACAGAATACCTTGATAATATCGAAACCCCAAGACCCGCCTTCACAGCCTGTTTTACTGCATCCGTAGAACCGAAAATGCCTGCAATTTTAATATTGCTAAAAGATATCCTTTTGTTCTCCAAAATATTTTCGGTCTCTTTTCTTGTACCAGAACCTTCCTCTCTCAAAACCATTGGGAATTTGACCAGCTCTTTTAATGTCATTTTGTTACTTACGGGCAAAGAAGGTGAAGATATCACAATAAGTTCATCCTCAATAAAAAGAGTGTAGCTGATTTGTTCATTGTCCAGTTTTGCACCAACAATGCCCAGAAGCAGTTCCTGTTTTAAAACGCTTTCCACGATTTTTCCGGAGTCAGATATGAGAATCTGAAATGAAACAGATGGATATTTTTTCTGAAATACCGCCATCATATAGGGCAGTAAATATATGCCTGGTATTGTACTTGCACCAATAATCAACTGACCTGTTAAATCCTTCTTGATTTGCCCTATGGCTTCTTTAAGAGCATCTGCTTTACCAATAATTTCCAGTGCATGACTGTATAAAACCTCAGCTTCTCTGGTAGGGATAATAGACCTGCCCAACCTGTCGAACAGCTTGCATGCAAAATCGTCCTCTAAAGCCCTTATATGGTTGCTTATGGTTGGCTGTGTAAGATTAAGTTCTTTAGATGCCTTTGAAAAACTTTTGTTTTTGAAAACTGCCTTAAATATTCTGAGCTGGTGTATATCCACAAGCTAAATTTTAACACAATTACCGGAATTAATTTTCTTGGATTAGATTATTGTAAATTAATATTCATATTTTAGTAATACGTGTTACGTTTCCTTTTTAAACAACTCTTCAACAACTTTTTTTGCCTCTCTATATCCCTTTTTTCTTAGAATCTTTACTGTCTTTTCTGAAGCAACAGCTTTCAAAAACTCGCTCCGCTGTCTATTATCACGAATTTCTTTCATCGCCTTTGCACGAATCTTTTTCAGCAACTTCAGGTACTTATGGAACTCCGGCTTAAACAGCTCTTCGAGTTCCTTACGGATTGACCCTGAAAGCGCCGGGCTTATGCCGCTGGTTGAAACAGCAATATTCAATGGTCCCAGATTCATGACTGAGGGAACAATGAAATTACATAATTCGGGAGTATCTACAACATTTACAAGGCAAGGGGAATCTTCAGAAATTTGTTTATTTATACTAAAGGTATCAGTTGCAGCAATTACGAGGAAAGCATTTTTGAGATCGCCCTTTCTATACTGCCGGCAGATGTGCTTTACACGTCCCCCTTTTTTCTCCCTCTCAAGCCGTTTTGTTAGATACGGGCTTATAATTACCACTTCCGAACCAGCTTTAATTAAACCAAGGACTTTTCTTTCTGCAACCTTGCCACCTCCTATAACAACAGAGCTTTTGCCCCTTAGGCTCAGGAAAGCTGGATAGTAGACTTTAGGTGCGATAGAATTTGAGGAGTGAGAACCTGGTTCTCTACGTTTCACTTCTTAATCGCAGCCAGTTCTTTCTTTGCTTTAGCAACCAGCTTGTTATCAGGATATTTTTCAATAAGGCTGGTCAAATACTCGGAAGCCTTATCTTTCTGTCCAATGTTTTTATAAGACATACCAGTATAAAACAGAACGTCAGCTTCACTATCATAACCGGGATATTCTTTCAGCAGCACATCGAACCTTCCAATCGCGGCATTATATGAACCCTTTTTATAGTAGAACTCTCCGACAAGGAACTCGTATTTAGCCATTACATTTTTACACTTTGCTATCCTCAGGTCCAGAACATCTCTATAAGGGTTCCGGGGGAACATATTCTTAAGGTTTTCAAACTCTTTGAGTGCTTTCGCCGCCCAGCCGTAACCTCTTTCGGCATCTTCTATTTTATCAAAATAAACCATGGCAACCTGATACCGGGCATATGGAGCATATTGGTGATCTGGATAGTCATCAAGGAACTTTTTATATTCTGCAATTCCCAGTTCAGGCTCATCCTCCTTAATATAAGAATCTGCAATTCTCAACTCGGCAAGAGGAGCAATTTTTTTCGATGTATCCCTGTTTTTTATCTCGAGAAGGGTTCCTCTTGCCTCTTCATAGTCCTTTTTCTCTATCTGTTCATTAGCTTTTACAAAAGCCTGTTCTGCATCAAATGCTTCTGTAGGCTTAGTCGCCGATTTGCCTGAACAGGAGATTATGGAAAGAATAGACAAAACCAAAACAGACAATAATATGTTTTTCACATTACTATTAAACATTTAAGTCTATTTTTAAGTCAAGTTATCTTAGCTTACCTTGCCAAATAATGTTTCAAGATGGTATTCTTAGCTGTGAATTTCTCATCTTTCCAGAAACCAAGCAGATACATAAACAGTGAGGTCAACTCCATTTACAAGGATGCCCTCATAAAAGTTGCCCTTGTATTTCCCGACGTATACGAAATCGGGATGTCGCATCTCGGGCTAAAAATTCTTTACAAAATCATAAACGATATCCCTTTCGCATCTGCAGAAAGGGTATTTTCCCCGTGGATTGACGTCGAGAGTGAGATGAGAGCAAAAGGGATACCACTTTCATCCCTTGAATCAAAACTGCCATTGAGGGATTTTGACATTGTTGGTTTCAGTTTCCAGTATGAGCTTTCATATACAACATTCCTTAATATGCTTCACCTAGGCGGAATCCCTTTTCAGTCCGAAGAAAGGAATAACTCTCCTTCCGGCCATTATCCACTTGTCATTGCCGGTGGACCCTGTACTGTCAATCCAGACCCCTTGTCTCCGTTTATTGATGCATTCCTGATTGGAGACGGCGAAGAGGCCATAAATGACATACTGTATCTATTCTACAGATGGAAAACAAGCGGAGATGGTAAAAAGTCCTCACTTCTTCATGCCCTATCTGAAATTGAAGGAATATACGTGCCTATTGTCCATAATAATCCCTCAATTCCTCTTCTCTTAACAAAGGAGGGTAAGGGGGGATTTATTATAAAGAGACGATTTGTTGAATCTCTGGATAACGTACCTTATCCAGACAATCCTATCGTCCCCTATACCTCAATCATTCATGACAGAGTAAATATAGAGGTATCAAGAGGATGCCCTATGGGCTGCAGATTTTGTCAGGCGGGTATGACATACAGACCGGTCCGTGAGAGAAGCCCAGAAAAAGTTATTGATATTGCAAAAAGATCCCTTAAAAATACAGGTTATGATGAAGTAGCATTTACATCACTGAGTGCCGGGGACTACAGCTGTCTTCTACAGATCTTGCAAGCATTTAACAAAATTTTTTCGGAAAAGAAGATCGCTCTTTCACTCCCTTCACTGAGAGTATCATCTATAAACCATTCCATTCTAAAAGAAATTCGTACTGTGCGGAAAACAGGTTTCACGATTGCACCTGAGGCTGGAACTGACAGGCTCAGAAGGATAATAAATAAGGATTTTAAGGAAGAGGACTTTGAACGGGCACTCAGGATACTATTCGAAGAAGGCTGGCATAACCTCAAATTGTATTTTATGATAGGGCTTCCGACAGAGACAGATGAGGATATTGAGGCAATTCCTAAAATGGCCCTGAAGGCACTTAAGACTGCCAAACAATATACCAGAAGGTTTGTTAATATCAACATTGGTGTCTCTCCTTTTATTCCAAAACCACACACACCTTTTCAGTGGTACGGTCAGGATTCTTTTGATGAACTTAAAAGAAAAAAGGATTATATTAAGAGCAAACTTGCAAAAAAAGGGTTTAAGACCAAAGGACATCTTATAGAAATGAGCCTTCTCGAAGCTGCTTTCACCCGCGGAGATCAAAGTCTCTCAACACTTATCGAAAAAGCTTGGTCTCTTGGATGCAGGCTTGACGGTTGGTCAGAAGTCTTTGATTTCGAGAAATGGGAAAAAGCGATGAGTCATACCGGCATAGATGCAGCATATCTCGCAAAAAAGACTTATGAAAACTCAGATTTGTTACCCTGGGATAAAATAGACATCGGTGTAACAAAAGATTTTCTTTGGAAAGAATACCAGAAAGCATTATCAGGCGAAATCACCACTGATTGCAGGAAAATCTGTTACAATTGCGGCATAGGATGTCCTAAAGAGACGAAAAAGGAGAGAGACGAAGAATTGGTGATTATTAGAAACTTCGAAGATATTAATCCGTCTACGCATCTACGGTTCGCCATTCCTCCGATTTATTCCTCAAATCAATTTAAGACTGTAAAGATTAGAACTCAATTTTCCAAAACAGGTAATTTAAAATTCCTTTCACACCTTGAACTCGTCACCATGCTGCACAGGACAATAAGAAAAGCTGATCTTCCTCTAAGCTATTCTAAAGGTTTTCATCCGTCTCCCAAGATATCCTTTGGTCCTCCGCTTAGTGTTGGAATTACGGGACTGAATGAATATTTTGACATGGAAATAATTCCGCCATTTGACCTGATTATAAACAGAAAGAAGCTAAACAGTATCCTTCCGGAAGGAGTTTTTATAAAGGACATGTCAGTCATACCTGATAAGACTCAGGCCTTAAGCAGTTTCATAACAAGATATGAATATGAAATAAAATGTGGAGAGATATCTGGTATTCACAAATTTTTATCAGAAAAAGAGATTAATATCCAAAGAGGGACATATCTTATAAATCTCAGGAATATGGTGGAAGATGCAAGGCTGATAGACGAAGAGACAGTAAAGTTAATACTTGTAGATCAGGGAGAAATAAAAATCAGGCTCGGGGAAATGCTTTCCGCAATTTTCAATGCTCCAATTGAAAGATTAGACATTACAAGGGTAGACCTTTACGGATGGAATGACAGCTGGGTAAAACCTCTTGATAACTATAAACAGCAGATTGTTGATTGCAAGCTCCAGGAAGTATAGGTGAGACAAATTGGATAGTGAAATACTGATTAATGTAACATGTGATGAAATCAGGGTTGGCCTTCTTGAAGGAGGCCAGGTAGTTGAATTCTACGTAGAGAGAAAGCGTGATGCAAGTCTCGTAGGTAATATTTATAAAAGCAAGGTAGTAAAAATTCTCCCTGGTATGCAGTCAGCTTTTGTAGATATAGGGCTTGAAAAAGCAGCATTCCTTTATGTCACTGATATCCATGCAGGTATGGAAGAATTTGCACCTTTTCTTGAGGAAGAAGAAAAGGACAATTCTATTGAACTGCTTTCAAAGAGGGGACGCCCAGACCTCACAATAGAGGAACTTATCCAAGAAGGGCAAGAAATCCTTGTTCAGGTATCAAAAGACCCTATCGGGAGCAAAGGCGCAAGGGTCACCTCATATGTAACAATGCCCGGCAGATATCTTGTACTTATGCCGAACGTCGAACACATAGGCATATCAAGAAGGATATCAGATGAAGCAGAACGAACAAGACTAAGAACAATAGTCGATAATCTGAAAATCAAAGGGTACGGACTTATTATAAGGACAGCAAGTGAGGGTGCAACTGAAAATGACCTCAAGAAGGACCTAGAATTCCTTCTTTTATTATGGGAAAACATCCAGCGGAAAAAGGACAAGGTGTCTGCTCCGTCTCTTCTTTACAGCGATCTCGATCTTGTCTTTAGAAGCGTACGTGATCTCATGATACAGGATGTCAAAAGACTTGTTATAGACTCAGTGGAAGAGTACGAGCGGATTAAGGATTTCGTCAGGACATATTTTGATAAGCTTCTGGGGAATATAGAACTATACGAAGGTACAGAGCCTATATTTGATGCATTTGGAATCGAACTCGATATATCAAGAGCTATTGGAAGAAAGGTCTGGTTGAAATCCGGTGGTTATATTGTAACAGATCAGACAGAGGCAATGACTGTCATAGATGTAAACACAGGTAAGTTTGTCGGAAAAGAGGAACTTGAAGATACAATTCTTAAAACCAACCTCGAAGCAGTTAAGGAAATAGCTTATCAGATACGGCTCAGAAATCTTGGAGGGATTATAATAGTTGACTTCATAGACATGGAAAAATACGAAAACAGAGAGAGGGTATTTAATGCGTTTGTTGAGGCAATGAAAAAAGATCGGGCAAAAAATACCATTTCCCATATTTCAGAACTCGGTCTCATCCAGATGACAAGGAAGCGCGTCAGGGAGAGTCTCGGCAGAACACTTTGTGAATTCTGTCCATACTGTGAAGCCAAGGGCTTTGTTAAGTCACCCCGCACCCTGTGCTATGAGATATTCAGGAAGATAATCAGACTTGCAAAACATGGCGGGGACAGGATTATCGTTACAGCTCATCCTTCAGTTGCAGAGCTTCTTTCTGATGAAGAGCGTGCAGGGGTCGAGGATATTGAAAAGAGATTTAACGTGAAGGTTACTATAAGGGAAAGCCGCAACTTCCACCAGGAAAATTATGAGGTTACAGTCCTATAATATCAAATACATAATCCGAATATCGAAATTCAAAATGAATCCAAAGCACAAAATTTAAAAATGTTTGTACAGTTAGTATTCTGATATTGTTCCGGATTTCAGATTTAGAATTTCTAATTTTCTGAAAATAATGAACGATAAATTAGCTTATTTAATAAATATTCTAAAGGGTATGCAAAGTGCTCTGCTTGCTTATTCCGGAGGCGCAGACAGCACTCTCCTCTTAAAGGCACTGCAACTCTCGGGAATAAAGTTTCTTGCCGTAACAATGCTTTCAGAAATAACTCCGTATAACGAGTTGCTGTCAGCCCAAAAAATAACGGAAGAATTCGGGGTAGATCACATGATTATTAAAACAGACGAGCTTTCACAAGAGGAGTTTGTTAGTAACACCCCCGACAGGTGTTATTTTTGTAAGGATGAGCAGTTCAGAAAACTGGCAGACATCGCTTTATCAAAAGGTTATATGTTTGTAGTTGATGGCAGTAATACAGATGATAGCGCTGATTTCAGACCCGGGAGAAAGGCTGCTCAAAAACATAATGTTAAAAGCCCGTTACGGGATTCTGGTTTGTCAAAAAAGGAAATCCGAGAATACTCAAAGCAACTTGGTCTTCCCACATGGAATAAACCTTCTTCTCCCTGTCTCGCTTCAAGAATTCCATACGGTCAAAGAATAACAAAAGATCTACTAAAAAGGA